>NZ_SCOC01000034.1:0-48258 GCF_005502615.1 Gordonia sp. ALPHA1B1
CCAGCGAACCCAACGCTGGCGATCCACCCTGCCCACACACCAGCACCAACCATCAAAAGGCGACACCGACAACCGATCGGCGAAACCCTACCCACCCGTGAAAGATTCAGGCTGAGGTGTGAGGAGCGCAAGCGACGAGCCTCGAAGGGCCTGGTGAGACGTGTTGCTACACCCTTCGCGGCTCGCTTCGCTCGCACCTCCGGGAGCAGGGTTCCTTCCTGTTCTCGAGGTCAGGCGGTTCCGAAGATGCGATCGCCGGCGTCACCGAGTCCGGGGCGGATGAAGCCGTTGTCGTCGAGTTCGCGGTCGACCGCCGCGGTGAAGATCGGCACGTCGGGGTGTGAGCGATGCAGCACCTCGATGCCCTCCGGGCAGGCGAGCAGGCAGACGAACTTGATGGACTTCGGACCGTACTCCTTGATCCGGTCGATCGCGGCGACCGCCGAATGCCCGGTCGCCAGAAGCGGATCGACGATCACGACATCACGCTCGGACAGCTCCGACGGCATCTTGAAGTAGTACTCGACGACGACCATGGTCTTCGGGTCGCGGTAGAGGCCGATGTGTCCGACGCGCGCGCCGGGAACAACGGTCAGCATGCCGTCGGCGATACCGGCACCGGCCCGCAGAACCGCGGCGAACACCAGCTTCTTGCCGTCGATGACCCGGGCGGTGGTGGTCTCGAGCGGTGTGTCGATGGTGATCTCGTGCATCGGGATGTCACGCAGGACGTCGTACGCCATCAGGATCGAGATCTCGTCGAGCAGACGGCGGAAGTCGTTTGTCGACGTCTCCTTGCGACGCATCAGGGTCAGTTTGTGTTGTACCAGCGGATGGTCGATGACGGCGACGCTGCCCATGGGTTCCTCTCGGTCGGTGGTCGGCTCAGAAAACGGTGCCGGTACTGCGTATCATCAACGGCGGCAACCCATCGCGAAGTCGGCTCGCGAGCACGCGGCCGGCCGCCCACGTGCCACCCTCGAGCACGCAGGCCAGGGGCATCGAGGCCGCATCGGCGTCGAGGCGATCGCGTACGAGGTCGGCGATCTCGTCGAGAAGGGCGACGGTGAGCGCCCGCCATTCGACGACGAGCTCGTCGCCGACCTCCCACTCCCGGTCCGCCCAGGCCTCCTCACGCAGCGCGAGCACACCCGAGTCGAGGAGAAGGCCACCGTTGCGGTATTCGGGGAGGCCGGTCAGCTCGTCGAGTCCGGTCACCTGGACACCGGCCCAGCGAAACGGTTCGAGAAGCGAATAGGTCAGCCACTGGGACAGTTTGTGGAACGGCACCCAGCCGGCGGTGAGGCCCGGGCCGACGACGGCGTCGTGATGCCAGCAGTCGCCCAGTGGGTGGGTGTCGATCGTGTTGTCCGACGGCCAGATCGGGCCCAGATACTCGAGTACCCCGCTCAGGATGTCGACCGCGGGCACCTCCGCACGACCACCGCGGGTGAGGTGATCGAACAGGCCGCCCGGCCGGGCGTCCGGACCGAAGATCTCGGGGCGGCTCGACAACACCTCGCCCAGGCGGCGCAGGAGATCGACCCGCCCGGGCAGGCCCGTGAGCGGGTTGTCGGGACCCACCTGGAAGGCCGCGCCGAGAGTGTCCGCCGTGACGCGGCCCAGACCGGTGGCGTCGACCCGCAGGGGATCGGCCGGGTCGCTCGAGAACACCCCCTCGCAGAACGCCACCCAGCTCGCGACGCCGAGCCCCTCGGAACGGGTGAGAACCAGGTCGCTCGACCGTTCCCGAAACGACCACTCGGGTCCCGCGCCGGCATCGAGGAGGACGCTGACCAGCACGACGTCGATGAGCGCGCGGGTTCGCTCCGCCGAGCCGGCCGGGGGCAAGGCGGCGTCGAGAGCGCCGAGGCGGTCGATACCGCCTGCCTCGAAATGTCGCCACCTGCTGTGAAAAGGGATGTCTCCGTCGGGATATCGCAACCGAGTCGTTTCCACGACGATGTCAGCTGCCGCGTCCCGCGCATCGTCGTGGACGATGAACCACGACGATTCGCCGGCCCGCGCCCGTTCGAGGAGTTGTCGCGACCGGCTCCGGACGGTGGCGGTGGAGCGCAGCAGCCGGGCGGCCTGTGAGGCGGAGAGTTCCACCTCTGGTGCTCCGGTCATCACAACCCCCGGCCCTTGACCTGACGCAGCTGTTCGGCATCGGGCACGGGTCCGGGCGTGAAGTAACCGGCAGCCATTTTCGCGTCGATCTCGACGCGGGCGTCGGCGGGGATCAGTTCGTCGGGGATGTTGACCCGTTCGCCGACCTCGATACCCGAGCCGGTGATGGCGTCGTACTTCATGTTCGACATCGACACCAGGTGATGGATCCTGGTGATGCCGAACCAGTGCAGGACGTCGGGCATGAGCTCCTGGAACCGCATGTCCTGTACGCCCGCAACGCATTCGGTGCGGGCGAAGTACTGGTCCGCGGTGTCACCGCCGAGTTGGCGTTTACGGGCGTTGTACACCAGGAACTTGGTGACCTCGCCGAGGGCGCGTCCCTCTTTGCGGGAGTAGGCGACCAAGCCGACGCCGCCGCGCTGGGTGCCGCGGATGCACTCCTCGATTGCATGCGTCAGATATGGGCGGCACGTACAGATGTCGGAGCCGAACACGTCGGAGCCGTTGCACTCGTCGTGCACCCGTGCGGTGAGTTCCACCGAGGGGTCGGCGAGGTCGCGGGCGTTGCCGAAGATGTAGACCGTCTGCCCGCCGATCGGCGGGAGGAACACCTCGAGATCCGACCGCGTGACGAGTTCGGGATACATGCCGCCGGTCTCCTCGAACAACACCCGGCGCAGCTCGGCCTCGGAGCAGCCGAACCGCTCGGCGACGCCGGGAAGATGCCACACCGGTTCCACGGCCGCCTTGGTGACCAGAGCCGCGCCACTCGGCAGCAGAACCTCACCGTCGGGGACCAGACGGCCCTTCTCGATCGCCTCGGCGATCTCGGGAAGGATGACGTGCGCCTTGGTCACCGCGATGGTCGGCCGGATGTCGTAACCGCGAGCGATCTCGTCGGGGAAACTCTCGGCGACTGTCGCACCCCAAGGATCCAGCGAGACGATCGCGCGCGGATTGCCCCACTGTGGATACGGTCCGATGTGGTCGGTGGGCGAGGTGTTGGTGAGATCGGCTCGGTGCTCTCGTGCAAGGGCGCCGGCGGCGACGGCCAGTGCGCGATAGACGCTGTAGGAGCCGCTGTGGGTGCCGATGACATTGCGATGCGCACGTGTGCCCGTCGTCCCGATGACGGGACCGCGTTCCGCCGCGGTGGCCGCCCCCCAGTGGATGGGCGGAGCGTCGACCCCGCCGCTGTGTGAGGTCAGTCGGATATGGCCCAGGGACCTGTGTTCGCCGGACATCGTCGTCGTCCTCACCTTCGTCTCGAGGCGGTCACCCGCCACGGAGGGAAAGCGCCAGCATAGTTCCGGAAGTCCCTGTGCGCCGGGTGATGCGAAACGCCACGGCGGCGGCACCCCACGAAGGGTGCCGCCGCCGCATCTGATCGGTTCGACGATGAACCGATTTGCTCAGAGTACGAACCGGTCCAGGTTCATCACCTTGTCCCAGGCCGCGACGAAGTCGTTCACGAACTTCTCCGCTGCGTCGTCGGCCGCGTAGACCTCGGCCAGGGCGCGCAACTGTGAGTTCGACGTGAACGCCAGATCGGCGCGAGTGCCGGTCCAGGTCTGCTCGCCGGTGGCGCGATCGCGCCCGACGTACAGGTTCTCGTCTTCCGACGCCGACCAGGCTGTCGACATGTCCAGCAGATTCACGAAGAAGTCGTTCGTGAGGACGCCGGGACGGTCGGTCAGGACGCCGGCCGCCGAGCCGCCGAAGTTGTTGCCCAGCACCCGGAGGCCACCCACCAGCACCGTCATCTCGGGGGCGCTGAGGGTCAGCAGCGATGCCTTGTCGACGAGGGTGAACTCGGCCGGAAGGCCACTGGTCTTGCCGACGTAGTTGCGGAACCCGTCGGCGGTGGGCTCGAGATGTGCCATCGAATCGGCGTCCGTCTCGTCCTGGGTGGCGTCGGTACGTCCAGGGGTGAACGGTACCGTGATCTCGACTCCGGCATCCCGCGCCGCCTTCTCGACTGCTGCCGTGCCGCCGAGGACCACGAGGTCGGCGAAGGAGACCTTCGCGCCGGCCTCGCCGGTGAACGCACCCCGGATGCCTTCGAGGGTGCGGATCACGGTGGCCAACTCGTCGGGCTCGTTGACCTCCCAGGATGCCTGCGGCTGCAGGCGGATCCGGCCGCCGTTGGCGCCGCCGCGCTTGTCGCTGCCACGGAAGCTCGACGCCGCCGCCCACGCGGTCTTCACGAGTTGCGCCACAGTCAGTCCCGAGTCGAGGAGCGTCGCCTTCAAGGCTGCCACGTCGGCATCGGTGACGAGTGGGCCCTCGTGCGCCGGGACATTGTCCTGCCACAGGTACGTCTCGGTCGGAACAAGCGGACCCCGATACCGGACGGCGGGTCCCATGTCGCGGTGCAGGAGCTTGAACCAGGCCTTGGCGAACTCGTGCGCCAGTTCCTCGGGGTGATCGAGCCACCGCCGGGTGATCTTCTCGAAACCGGGGTCGTAGCGCATCGCGAGGTCGGTGGTCAGCATCGACGGGTGGGTCTTCTCGTCGCCGAATGCCGTGGGGACGGTACCGGTCCCGGCGCCGTCCTTCGGACGCCACTGGTTGGCTCCGGCCGGACTCTTGTAGAGCTCCCACTCGTAGCCGTAGAGAGTCTCGAGGAAAGCGTTGTCCCAGCGGGTCGGGGTCGGATTCCAGATCACCTCGAGGCCGCTGGTGATCGTGTCCGCGCCCTTGCCGGAGCCGTGCGAGCTGGTCCAGCCGAGACCGGCGTCCTCGACGGCGGCGGCCTCGGGTTCGGGACCCACCAGGCCGGCGTCACCGGCGCCGTGGGTCTTGCCGAAGGTGTGGCCCCCGACGATCAGAGCCGCGGTCTCGACGTCGTTCATCGCCATCCGCGCGAACGTCTCGCGGATGTCGACCGCGGACGCGAGGATGTCCGGATTGCCGTTCGGTCCTTCCGGATTCACATAGATGAGCCCCATTTGCACTGCCGCAAGCGGTGTTTCGAGTTCGCGGTCGCCCGGGTACCGCTGATCCGCCAGCCACTCGAGTTCGGGGCCCCAGTACACCTCGTCGGGCTCCCACTCGTCCACGCGCCCGAAGGCGAAGCCGGCGGTGGTGAACCCCATCGACTCCAGGGCGACGTTCCCGGCGAAGACCAGGAGGTCGGCCCAGGACAGTGCCGTACCGTACTTCTTCTTGATCGGCCACAGGAGTCGGCGCGCCTTGTCCAGGTTCGCGTTGTCCGGCCAGCTGTTGAGCGGGGCGAATCGCTGCATCCCGGCTCCGGCACCACCGCGTCCGTCCTGTACCCGGTAGGTACCCGCGGCATGCCAGGACATACGGACGAACAGGCCTCCGTAATGGCCGAAGTCGGCGGGCCACCAGTCCTGCGAATCGGTCATCAGGGCGGTCAGGTCGGCGCGTAACGCCTCGACGTCGAGATCCTCGAGCGCCGAGTCGTAGTCGAAGTCGGCGTCCATCGGATTCGCGACTTCCGGATTGTGCTGAAGCACCTTGAGATTCAGCTGGTTCGGCCACCAGTCGCGGTTGCCGCCGCCCTGGGTGGGCGGCGTGAGCCGACCGTGCGCGACCGGGCAACCGCCCGCGGCGGGCTCGGTGTTCGCCTCGGCGATGGGGGATGTTCCTTCGCGTCACGGACGGGCTCGTGGTCTTGCTGCGCCATGCGGGGTTTCCTTTCGGGCACGGTGAGAACTGCGATCGCCGGGTCGGTGATCGCAGGGGAGGGAGGCGTCGTGGGTCGGGGTCTATCGGTCGGGGCCGGCGCCCGGAGCGGGTCGGTTGGGTTCGGGGATGCAGTCGGGGCAATGACCCCAGTAGATGACCTCGGCTTCGTCGATGACGAAACCCCGGTCGTCGGACGGGGTCAGGCACGGGGCCTCGCCGACTGCGCAGTCGACGTCCCCGATGGATCCGCATGTACGGCATATCACGTGGTGATGGTTGTCCCCGACGCGTGACTCATATCGAGACACGTGGCCGGACGGCTGGATGCGTCGCACGAGGCCGGCCGAAGTCAGTACGCCCAGAACGTCGTACACCGTTTGCTGCGAGACCTCCGGCAACCGTTCGCGAGCGGTTCGGAGGACCTCGTCGGTGTCCGCATGAGGATGTGCTCGGACGGCTTGCATGACCGCGACCCGCGGACGGGTCACCCGCAGTCCGGCGGCGCGCAGGTGCCGGGCGCAGTCCTCGTCGGTGAGCATGGTGACCATCGTGCAGTCTTATCTGGAATGATTCAAGTTTAGAAGGCGAAGTGAGGTGGCCGTCACGGGCGCCGTCGTAGTATCTGCTCATGCGGACAGTGACGCCGACCACCGCTCGGGCAGCCCTATGACCCCGTACGACGAGATCGTCGACGAGCTGTACGGTCTGGCGCCGGCGGCGTTCGTGACACGCCGGAACGAACTCGCTCGGGAGATCAAAGCGGACGGCGACCGTGACCTGGCGGGGCGGATCGCGAAATTGCGTCGGCCCACGCAAGCTGCATGGGCCATCAACCAATGGGTTCGCGCGCACCCCGACGACAGTGCCCTCATCGCTGGGTTGGCGTCGGATTTGACTGCGGCCCAGCGCCGCTCGGCTGTCGACAAGATGAAGACGTTGTCGCGACGCCGTCAGGATCTGATCAACGATTCGGTGACCGCGGTCGCCGCCACGGCCGCAGATCTGCGAGTGACGCTGGGAGACAGTACCATTCGCGAGGTCACGCAGACATTGCGAGCCGCGGTGGCCGACCCGGAAGTGCTCGAGCAGGTGTTGCGGGGAAACCTCACCGCATCCGCCGAATACAGCGGCTTCGGGCCCGCCGGCGTGTTCGTCGTCCCGGAGCCGTTGCAGGAACCAGTCGCGGACGAGTCCGAGGCAAGCGGCGCGGACGCAGACGGTGCCGACGAAGAGGGTGCCGACAGGGATGACGCCGACGACTCGGACCACACAGCGTCTGACGAAGCGGAGCGTCGTCGACGTGACCTCGAAGCCCGACTGGCCGAGGCCGAGACAGGGGAGCGAACGGCCCGATCCGACCTCGACGCCGCCTCCCGAACTGTGGACGGGGCTTCGTCGGAGGTCGACGAGATCGTCCGGCGGGCTCAGGAGTTGCGGGCCGAGCTGGCTCGTTGCGAAGAATCGCTGCGGTTCGCGCGGCAACGACTCTCGACTGCGGAACAGGGCCGGGCCGAGGCGCGGATCGCGCTCCGTGAAGCCGTCGCGGCCACCAATGAGATCCGCTCGGCGCTCGCCGAGCTGTGAGCCGACGAAGGGGTCGAACCCGAAGTCTCCACCATGGTTGCCCGTCGCCCACGGTCAGCGTGTCAAGTGAAAACGCAGCAGCTCGGTGGTGCCGTTCAGCGCGCGGCCCCAATAGCCGCCACGGCCGTCGGCTCGGAGCTCGTCACGCACGAATCCCACGGCGGTTCCCGAGTAGTCGACGACGATGACCGGTGCACCGTCCTGCACGGAACGCCCGGGGTACACCGCGCCGGGGAAGGCCCACCCGATCGCGGTGTTGTTGACGACTCGCGAACCCGTGAAGTTCTTGCCGAACCACACCGTGTCGGCGATCGGGGCGCTGGTGACGTCGCCGCGGTAATACCCGGACGGCATCGGCGGTGCAGCCTGGGTGGTCCCGGGTGCGGCCAGTGTCACGGCGCCCGCGAGGGCGCCCGCAGCGACCGCGACGGCACCCCGGCGGAGGTGGGCGGTGGGTGAGGTGTCCATCTACCCATTGAACGCCTCCGCCGGCTCGCCGGCTCGTGGTTCGTCGGCGCCGTCCTCGCGTCGCCGAGGATCGGTGGCCGACGAGGATCAGTGGCCGACGAGGATCAGTGGCCGACGAGGCGGAGTGAGTCGTCGCGGCGGAGCACGAAGAAGTACGGCTTCGGCGACCCCTTCAGGTCCATGGCGCCCAGGACGGCATCATCGGAGATCCGGTGGAAGACGTCGTTGATCGGCAGCTGGTCGTACGACATGGTCGCGGTGTCCGTGCCGCGGTACCGAGTGGTGCGCAGCCGGGCCCGTGCTCGTCGGGTCTGACTGAGAAGCCTGGTCGCGGCGATCGGCGTCCCCAGCGACAACGACTTGACCCCGGGTGCCTTCTCGGCGATCCCCAGTCCGCCGAAAGCGATCGCCGGGTTCATGGCCCACAGTGCCGAACCGTCGCGGGTCGGGAAGAGCAGGGGGTGGACGGTCTCGGCGTCGACGAATTGCTTGCCCCACCAGCCGCTGGCCGCGAGGAAGCCGTCCAACGGGTGGTCGGTGGGCAGCTCGGCGCCACGCCAGGTGCCGATCATGAAGTCCGGTTCGACCGCGGGGGCGGAGTCGAACAGGTCGAGGGCCTCAGCGGTCGTCGTAGGCGTGGTGGTCAGGATCTCGCGCACATGCATGTCGACGATCGTACGTGTAAAGACACAGGATCTGAAGAATGTCGCAACGCATCGCGGAGCCATGCCCGGGGTGTGCGGCCCGTCCGGAATAGCCTGTACGTACGCCGGGTTGCCGCAGGCATGAACCAACCCGCGTATGACCCTCGTGATCTTCTCGCCGAAGGCGGAGTCGGTGTCCTCGCCACGATCAAGTCCTCGGGATTACCACAGCTGTCCCCGGTGACCCCCTTTTACGACCGCGACGCCGGGACCATCTACGTCTCGATGACCGAGGGCCGGGCCAAGACCGCCAACCTCCGACGCGATCCGCGCGCCGCGTTGGAGATCACCGGGCCCGATCGCTACACGTGGGCGACCGCCGAGGGCACTGTGACGTTGATCGGACCGGGCACCGAACCGGACGGGCCCGAGGTCGAGGCGCTCGTCGACTACTACCGCAAGGCGGCAGGCGAGCACCCGGACTGGGACGAATACCGCAGGGTCATGGTCGCCGATCGCCGCGTCCTGATGGTCATGTCCGTGGACCGGGTGTACGGCGAACGTCTGCGCTGATTTTCACGATCGAGGACCCGGGTTGTCCTCGTCGTGTCGCACAGTGGACTCATGACAACCGACTTTCAACTGACCTTCGACTGTGGTGACCCGGCTGCTCTGTCCGCATTCTGGGCCGAGGTGCTCGGTTACCGGCTCCAGGACCCGCCTACCGGATTCGACAGCTGGGAGTCGGCGCTCGACGCATTCGGTGTGCCTCCGGAGCGTCGGAACGACGCCTCGGCCGTTATCGACCCGGAGGAGCGCAGGCCACGGTTGTTCTTCCAACGCGTACCCGAGGGCAAGACGGCGAAGAACCGGGTGCACCTCGACGTCCGTGCTGCCCCTGGCCTGAGTGGCGACGACCGGATGCGCGCCCTCGAGGCCGAAGCCGACCGGCTCGTCGGACTCGGTGCGACCCGGGTCGAACGACACGACCCCGCACCTCCGCTCGGCGAGGGACACATCGTGATGCACGACCCCGAGGGCAACGAGTTCTGTCTGGACTAGGGATTTCGTGGCGACAATGCGCGCTATGTGCGCTCTGTTGCCACGAATTCCGGTGTCAGACAGATGTTTCCGGCTCTACCGAGCGTCCCGTCCAGGTCGGGCTGCTCGAAAGTGACCTCGGCGAAGCGTCCCTGAACCGAGAGCGTCGCGATGGTGTTGCCGAACAGCGGGCCCAGGGTGTTCCGCCAGGCGACGGGCAGTTCGGGTGAGCCACCACGACGCGCCCAACGCCGGACGACCGAGGCGAGCCGATTCGACCACCCCAACCGGAACACCACCTTGATGTACGGCGGGATCGCGTTGTGCACCGGCGAACACACGAGCTGGTGGACGTCGGCGCTCGTCGTGTCCGGGAAAACCGCACGTGCGGCATAGCTGTGGTGGACATCGCCGGACAGCACGCTGACGGTCGCAGGCCCGGGGTCGCGCGCCGCAACCTGCCGGATCATCTCGCTGAGCCGGACGAAGGAATCGAAGAAGGCCGGCCAGTGCTCGAGGTCGGCACCCTGCCGGATCTTCTCGGCCAGCTGTCCACGACGGCCCGGCCGCCGGGCACCGATTTCGTTCACGGTTTCCGCATCACCGATGACCGGCGGGAGCAACCACGGCAGTGATGAACCCAGGACCAGGTGGTCGAGTCGCTCGATGTCGTCGTCGACCTGGCTCTCTACCCAATCGAATTCGTTGTCACTCACCATCTTTCGTGTTCCGTCGGACAGGATGCGACCGTTGCGGGAGTCGATCATGACCAGCCTGGTGTTGCCCAGGTTCCACCGGAAACTGAACCGGACACCCTTGGTTCCGTCGGTTTCCCGGTCGGCGCGATCCGCGACCTCGACCAGGTGGGGCCAGCAGTCACCGTCGATCTCGCGGACGCGGCGGTAGTCCTCGGACTCGGCGAGTTCGGCGGGGGAGAGGTTGCCGAGGTGCTGATACACCCAGTACGACGCGAGGCCGGCGCGGATCCGGTCCTGCCACCACGGCTTCTCACTCATCTGCCGACGCCAGGTGTCCGAGGTGTTCCAGTCATCACGGATGTCGTGATCGTCGAAGATCATGGCCGTCGGCACGGTCGAGAGGATCCATCGGATCTCGGGGTCTCCCCAGGTGTGCCGATACAGTCCCTCGTACTCCTCGAAGTCGACGACCTCGTCGGACGGTCCGGCGGTCGAGGCCCGGCTCGACTCCAGCGACTCCTTCACCTGCGGGGTCAGCTCGTCCGCGTACACCTGATCGCCGAGCAGAATGAGGGTGTCCGGCCACTCCTCCACCGGGAGGTGGCGCATCCGGACCGCGTAGCAGTCCAATGCGTCGAGTCCGAGCTTCTCGTCGAGCTTGGGGTCCTCGGCCCGCGGATACCGGCAGGACCCGAAGACGAACCGGTGCCGGTCCGCGGTGTCCGGTCCCCGGGTCCGGATCACGCTGGGCGGGAACTCGGTGTCCGGGAGGGGCCACTCGAGGGCGCCGTTGACGCGGACCTGATACTCGGAGACCGTGTCGGGCACCAGGCCGCTGACCTCGACCAGCGCGTAGTGGTGACCGGACACCTCGAACGTCCGGGTCGCACAGCCGAGGACTTCGACCTCGCCGGGTTCGTCGGTCTGCACCCAGATCAGCGCGGAGGTTTCGTCGACGTGCCGGAGGATCGGACCCAGAACCAAAGCCATTCGATCAGAGTAGGCCGTGGCGCGGCGTCGCGCGGCCACGTCGATCGTGAGCGATGAGTTCGCCCGGTCGTGCCGGTCTGCACTCCTGTCGCCCTCACCACAGCGGTGACGTCTCGCGCCGGGACACCGGTGCACCGCAGTATCGATGGAGGAGCAACCAGTGGTGATCGTTGCCGGCAGTCTGCGAGTGGACCCGGACCAGCGCGCGGCGTACATCGCCGGCTGCGACGAGGTGGTCGGTGCCGCCCGTCGGGCACCGGGGTGTCTCGATTTCGCGATCTCCGCGGACTCGATGGACCCCGGCCGGATCAACATCTTCGAGCGCTGGGACTCGCAGTCGGCGGTCGAGGCTTTCCGTGGCGACGGGGTCAGCGAGGACCAGTCACGGGCGATCCGGTCGGCGTTCGTTGCCGAGTACGACGTCGCCGACGTGCGGATACTGGCGGGCCCTCCGGATTGATGAGCACACAACCCGCGGCGACATCGAGCGTCGTAGGCTGTGTGCGCACTTCCAGAGGGGATCATGACCGGAATGTCCGACATCCAACAGACTCTCGCCGACGTCCTCGGCGAGCTCCGCAGTCTCGACGACCCGCGGATCCGAGCGGTCAACGAGAAACACGGCGACGACCACGGGGTCAATCTCACGAAGCTCAGGGCGATCGCGAAACGACTGCGAACGCAGCCCGAACTGTCCGCGGAGCTGTGGGCGACGGGCGACACCGCGCCGCGTCTGCTCGCACTGTTGATCTGTCGCCCGCGGGCGTTCGACGCCGCGCAGCTCGACACGATGATCCGCGAGGCCGACCGGCCGAAGGTCCACGATTGGCTCGTCAACTACGTCGTCAAGAAGAGTCCGCATGCCGAGGAGTTGCGGAGGTCGTGGATGGCCGACACCGAGCCCGGTGTCGCCGCGGCGGGATGGGCCCTGACCGCTGATCGAGTGGTCAAGAAGCCCGGTGACCTCGACATGGCCGGGTTGCTCGACACCATCGAGTCCGACATGGGGAACGCACCGCCACGCCTGCAGTGGGCGATGAACACATGCCTGGCGACCATCGGCATCGAGAATCCCGACTTCCGTTCCCGTGCAATCGACATCGGTCAGCGGTTGCGAGTGCTGGAGGATTACCCGACCTCCCCGGGCTGTACTTCGCCGTATGCGCCGGTCTGGATCGCCGAGATGGTACGGCGCAGATCGCCGTGACCTGAGCGGCTGCTCGTTGCCCCGTCGCTCAGGCCTCGGATCTCACGGGCCAGGACTGTCTCGCCGCTGCGTCCGAGGGTCACCGCCTCGGTGAGTGCGTCCATCGTTGGGTCCGTGCCGACGTCGGTCAAATCAATCAGATCCTCTGCTCAGTCATTGTGGCGGCTGTGGGAAACCGGCATGACGACCAAGGTGAGGTCGCCGCCGTCTGCGGACCGAATCGTCATCGGGAGGTCCCGATTGCGGACGTCGATCATCATCTCGGCCCCAATCGACACATGGACCGCGGGGTAGAGCGTCGAGACCTCGAACCACAGTGCGATCGGGGGGCCGCAGGTCTCGGCTGGCACGACGGCGAGTTGTGCCGACGAGGCGTCGCTCAGTGTGAGCGCCGCCGACGTGAAGTCCAGGTGCACCCGGTCGGTTGCACAGCGCTCCAACGATTGCAACACAGCGGTTTTCGCGACACTCGCGCGCATGGTCACCGTGGGCAGGGCTTCGATCATCACCTGGTGCGCGGGAAACGGCCCGTCGAGTAGGCGGCACCATAGATCGTCCCGACCGTCGAGCCGGAATCGAACTGCGCCGGCCACGGCGTCGATGACGACGACGCCGCCCCGTGCCAGGTCGGACAGACCATCACGGAGGTCGGCCGCACACAGCGTTCCCGACCACCGGGTGCCGCACGGCTCGACGGTCGGTAGCGACCGGGAAGAGAGCCGGTAGCGGTCTGTCGAGGTCAGGGTCACGGCCCCGTCTTCCAGCCGGAGTTCGACAGCGTCCAGGACGGGATGGGCCGCGTCACGGGCGGCCGCGGTGAGCACCTGGCCGAGCGCGGCTGCCAGGATCGGACCACGCACAGTGGCGAGCATGGTCGTCGACTCCGCGGCGATCGACATCTTGATCGTCCTGGCCTCGCGCCGAATCCGATCGGCATCGGCTGCGACGGTCCGCACGTGCTCGTCGATCAGTCCGCCGGCGGTACCCGGCTCGGCGGCGAGGACCGTGCGGATGTCGGCGAGCGACATCCCGATCTCGCGGAGTCGCCGGAGTGCGATCGCGTGCCGCTCCTGCGACGCGCTGTACTGGCGATATCCGGTCGACGCGTCGACGGCGGCCGGGGTGAGCAACCCCGAGTCGTCGTAGAACCGCAGCGCGGACGCGGTCAAACCGGTGCGTT
Source organism: Gordonia sp. ALPHA1B1 (assembly GCF_005502615.1). Lineage (NCBI taxonomy): Bacteria > Bacillati > Actinomycetota > Actinomycetes > Mycobacteriales > Gordoniaceae > Gordonia > Gordonia sp. ALPHA1B1. Next base: position 13,603 of record NZ_SCOC01000034.1, read on the forward strand.
GCGCGAACGCGCCGATCGGGACGAGTTCGCTGACTTCGGGAACGGAGGGCATATCGCAGATCATCCGGCTTCGACCAACCTGAAGGTCAAGAGGAAGCGAGTCGGCGTCCGAATCGGGTCAGATGAGACCGAGTGCGAGCATGGCGTCGGCCACGCGAGTGAACGCCGCGATGTTGGCGCCGGTCGCGTAGTTGCCCGGTGCCCCGTATTCGTCTGCCGTGTGCAGGCAGTGGTCATGGATGGCCGTCATGATCTCCGACAATCGGTCCTCGGTGTGCGCGAACGTCCACGAATCCCGAGAAGCGTTCTGCTGCATCTCGAGTGCGCTGGTGGCGACGCCGCCCGCGTTCGCGGCCTTACCCGGGGCGAAGCCGACGCCGGCGTCTGCGAAGATGCGCACCGCCTCGGGGGTGCTGGGCATGTTCGCGCCCTCGGCGACGATGCGACATCCGTTCTTCGCCAGTTGAGTGGCGTCGACCCCGTTCAGTTCGTTCTGCGTCGCGCAGGGGATGGCGATGTCGGTGGGCACACTCCACATCGATCCGGTGTCGACGTGACGGGCGGACCCGCGGCGGGCGTCGGCGTAATCCGAGATACGGCCGCGCCGAACGTTTTTGATCTCCTTGAGCAGTTCGAGGTCGATACCGGCATCATCGACGACGTAGCCCCCGGAGTCCGAGCACGCGATCACGCGACCGCCGAGTTGTTGCACCTTCTCGATGGCGTAGATCGCCACATTGCCCGAGCCCGAGACCACCACGGTCTTGCCGTCGAGGTCGTCGCCGGCCGCGGCGAGCATCTCGCGGACGAAGAACACCACGCCGTACCCGGTCGCCTCGGTGCGGACCTGCGACCCACCCCAGGCGAGTCCCTTGCCGGTGAGCACGCCGGACTCGTAACGGTTGGTGATGCGCTTGTACTGGCCGAAGAGATAACCGATCTCCCGACCGCCGACGCCGGTGTCACCCGCGGGCACATCGGTGTACTCGCCGATGTGACGATAGAGCTCGGTCATGAACGACTGGCAGAACCGCATGATCTCCGCGTCGGAGCGTCCCTTGGGATCGAAGTCGGCGCCGCCTTTGCCGCCGCCGATCGGGAGCCCGGTCAGTGCGTTCTTGAAGATCTGCTCGAACCCGAGGAACTTGACCACGCCCAGGTAGACGCTCGGGTGAAAGCGCAACCCGCCCTTGTAGGGACCGAGTGCGGAATTGAACTCGACCCGGAACCCGCGGTTGATCTGCACCTGTCCCTGGTCGTCGACCCACGGCACTCGGAAGATGATCTGGCGCTCGGGCTCCGTCAGTCTCTTGATGATCCCGGCGTCCGCGTAGTGGGGATGTTTCGCCAAGACCGGACCCAGACTGTCGAAGACCTCCCGGACGGCCTGGTGGAACTCGGCCTCCCCAGGGTTCCGCGCAACAACCTGCGCGTACAGATCGCTGATCTTCTCGTCGAGCACGATGGCGACCACTTCCTTCTCCGTAGGTGTGGGACGGCGACGTGCCCAGGCGAGCACGCCGCCACCCGCACCCTATCGAGTGACAGGAATTCGACCGCAGACCGGTCCGTCGGACGACGACCGCGGTGTGTCCGCAGTGAGGTGGTCGGACCCGCTCACCTGCGGAGCAGTCCGGTCGGGCACCGCTATGCGCGGATCACGCGCGGGCCAGAACAGGTCGTCGCACCTGGAGCGACGGATGTCGGGTCACGATCTCATGCCTGGACGTCGGATCGGCACCAGTGGTGAGCGTCAGGATCCAAGGCACCGACTCGGCGTCGTCGGACACCCACGGATCCAGTTCGAGGTGGGCCAGGATGTCGCGTGACAGGCTCTCGAGTCTCGCGACGGTCAGTCGTCCGGACGAGTCCGCGAAACCGAAGCACACATCCCGCCCCTCGGGTATTCCGAACACGTCCGCGTCGTTCTCGCGGTGCCATTGCCGTCGGAGGAGCAACGACTCCGACTCCTCGACGACAACCGAACACCTGGCGGGGTGGGAAAAGGCGTCGTGCGCGCGAGTCGACGCTTGCTCGACGAATTCTCTGACCCGACCGGGGGAGCCACACACGCGTATTCGGCACTCCATCACAACCGCATTCACGGCCACTCTTCCTTTCGCTGCTACCGGCCATCTGCGACCGGTGCCATGGACTCTAGCCCAGAAAAAAATAAAAGCCAGTCCGGCGCATTTCGCAGGCCCACAGTAAATGAAACGTACTGTGTGACAACGTATGAAGTCGGCAAGTCGGCATCAGATCGGACGGGCTGGACTTCTGCCATTTCTGGGCTATGGTCACGAAGGAGAGCGGGAGCGAACCGTTGTAGACCACGACCGATTCGAGGATAAATGGCGGAAAAGAATTCGAGCTCGAAAAAGCGGCGGCAAGAACTCAAGGAACGTCGTGAGCGAAAACGGGCACTCGAGGATGTCTCGTTGATTCGGAAGAGGAAAAGCGCGCGTTGACGCCGACGCTCGCGTCAGCCCGCGCTTTTCAGTGCCCGGGCGATCGTGGGCCAGGCTCGGTGCAGATCCTGGTTCCAGTAGCCCCACGAGTGGAGACCGGCACGGAAGTCGTAGGTGATGTCGACCCCGGCTCGGTCTGCGCGACGCTTGAAGCTCTCGGTGCATCGGGCGACGATGCCCTCGAGCACGCCTCCGACGGGTGAGGCCAGCCCGGCCAGCCCTAGGGCCGGGTCGGGCAGACCGTTGCCGACCGCTACATACACGGGCTTACCGCGTAGCGCGGACACGTGACCGGCGGGATTGTGGGCATCCCAGTTGTCGTGATCGAGCGGGCCCCACATGTTCTCCGGGTTCCCGCCTCTCGTCGTGACCGATGTGGCGGTCGCCTGCCGGAACTCCGGCGACCCTTGATCGAGGCACCCGCTGAAGGCGACCACACCCCGGTAGAGATCTGGGTTGCGGACCGCGATGGACATCGCGCCCAGCGCCCCCATCGACAGCCCGCCGATCACGTTCCGTCCGTTGCCCCGGAAGCGTCCGTCGACCAGCGGAGGGAGTTCCTCGGTCAGGAAGGTCTCCCACATGTTCCGACCCAGGACGGGATCGATTCGGCGCCAGTCGGTGTAGTACGAGCCCGTACCCCCGATGGGCAGAACCACGTTGACCTTCTTGTCGGCGACGAAGCGCGCGATGTCGGTCTGAAAGGTCCACCCGCTCTGCGTGTAGCTGGTGTAGACCCCACCGTCGATCCCGTCGAGGAGGTACACGGTCGGCCGTGGGCCGGTCCGCTCGCGGGGGGCGAGCACGCTCACTCGAACGGGCCGCTTCATGGCGGCGGAATACACGGTCATCGTCGTGCGTGTCGCCGTCTCCGAGGACACCGCAAGGATCCGCGCCGAGTCGCCGAGCCTCGGCGGGGTCGCTCCCGCCGGCTGCCCCGTCGAGACGCTCGCGACGACCGCGATCAGAAATGCACAACCGAGCCCTGCGGCTCGCTGCCAGCGTGACACTCTTCGTTCCCCCTCGGACACTGCCGTCACGACCGGCGACCCACCCCCAGGTCGACGTCCGGCATTCGCCGCGTGTCGGTCGATCACGGGTCCGGACACGGACCGCGGACCCATTAGAGCAGGTCTGGGGCCGCCGTGTGACCGAAGCGCGCCGACGACCGAGGTTTTGCGTACAGGGACCCGGGTACCCGAATGATCCCGGGCTGTGGACAGTCGGGATTCACACGACAGAGGAAGGTAGGTGCTCTGGTGGGCACATATGTCACCGCGAATCCGACCACCGGTACGACCGATCGGGAATTTCCCGGACTGAAGGACGACGAGGTGGCCGGCGTGGCCGAACGGTCACTCGCGGCATACCAGGAGTGGCGAGCGACCGAGGCATCCGAACGGGCCGCAATTCTCTCCCGGACCGCTGACGAGTACGAGAGGCGAGCCGATGAGCTCGCGGCCGTCATCACGACCGAGATGGGCAAACCCGCCAAGGAGGCGGCGGGAGAGGTTCAGCTGGCCGCGGACATCTATCGCTGGTATGCCGAGCACGGACCGGATCTGCTCGAGACCGAGGTCCTCGACCCGCAGGGCGCGGACGCGTCGATCGTGCAGGTCGCGCCGATCGGACCACTGGTGGGCGTGATGCCGTGGAACTACCCCTACTACCAGGTCGCACGTTTCGTCGCGCCGAACCTGTTGGCCGGCAACACCGTCATTCTCAAGCATGCGTCGATCTGCGCGGCCTCGTCGGCGTTGATGGCAGAGATCCTGCACGACGCGGGTGTCCCTGCCGACGCGTACATCAACGCGTATGCAAGCAGTGATCAGATCGCAGACCTGCTCGCGCACAACGCGATACGCGGCGTATCGCTCACCGGCAGTGAGAAAGCGGGTGCAGCCGTGGCAAAGGTTGCGGCGGAGAACCTGAAGAAGTCCGTGCTCGAGCTCGGCGGTTCGGACCCGTTCATCCTGCTCGACTCCGCCGACATGGAACGCACGACGAAGATCGCGGCGGGCGCACGGCTGTCGAACGCGGGCCAGGCGTGCAATTCGCCGAAACGGTTCATCGTTCTCGACGAGTTGTACGACGACTTCGTCGACGGTGTGGTCAAGCAGTTCGAGTCGACGGTGGTCGGTGATCCATCCGACGATTCCACTCAGATGGGTCCGCTGTCGTCCCTGTCGGCGCGCGACACGGTGGCCGAACAGGTCGAGACCGCGGTGAAACAGGGCGCCACCCTGCGGACGGGTGGAAAGCCGCTGGAGCGCGACGGAGCCTTCTTCGAACCCACTGTGCTGACGGACATCACCCCGGACATGGACGCCTACTCCGAGGAGATCTTCGGGCCGGTCGCGATGGTCTACAAGGTGTCCTCTCCGGAGGACGCCGTGGCGCTCGCCAACGATGTCGAGTTCGGATTGAGCGGATCGGTGTGGAGCGGTGACATCGGCAAGGCCGAGGAGGTCGCCGATCAGCTGGAGGTCGGCATGGCGTATGTCAACGAACACGGCACCACGCTGCCCGGCCTTCCGTTCGGCGGGGTGAAACGGTCCGGCTACGGTCGCGAACTCGGGCGTTGGGGCATGGGCGAGTTCGTCAACACCAAGCTGCGTCGCACCGCCTCCGAGTAGCCGGACGATCGGCGATGGCCGGACGGGCCGATGCGGAAGCGTCGGCCCGTCTCGCTGTCCGGCTCGTGATCTGGCGGCCGGTTGTCCGACGTGTCAGCCGTTGGTCTGACGCGCCCGGTCGACCGCGACGGCCACCCCGTGATGCCACGGCACCCCGTGCCCGGGAAGCAGAGACTTCGCGTCCGTCGCTGCCAGCGCGTCGAGCGACGCCCGATTGCGATCGAGGTCGGCGGTTGCGGAACCGGCGATCATGCGCGGGCCGGTCGCCGCGGTGTACGGATCGAGGGTGACGAGCGCGTCGCCGGCGATGACCGCGTCGCGCAATGGAAAGTGCAGCGACACATGGCCGTAGGTGTGACCGGGAGTCGGCACCACCTGCGCGCCACCGGGGAGCAGGGCATCATCGCCGAAAGGCGTCACATCCAGGTGATCGACGCCGCGCACCGTGAACGCACCGGCCGCCGCCATGCGTCCGAGCAGGCGTAGCGAACGCGGATGACGAAGGGGCACTCCGAATCTGGTCGCGTTCTGATGCGCGTAGCGGTAGGGATGGGACGCCAGCCACGCATCGTCGCGATGGACGTGGACCGGGATCCGCCACTCGCGCGCCAGGCGGCGCGCGGTGCCGACGTGATCGAAATGACCATGCGTGATGATCAGGTCGGTCACGGCATCGGTGTCACGGCCGAGTTCCCGGATGGCCTTGACGAGGGGTTCGTACGAACGGGGGAGTCCACAGTCGACGAGGATCAGCCGGTCCTGGTCCTCGATCAGGTACTGATTCGTGTAGGCGTACTCGAGCCAGTGGATGCCGGGGACGACGTCACGATGGAAGGTCATGACGAGACGCGTACCCGGTGGTCGCGGCAGCAAACCGGGACGACCTTCGAAGTTTGGACAAGACCGGGGGTTTCTGTAATCACCCCGGCCTCTGGCTCGACATGCGGGTTACAGCACCGCAGGAGCGTGACTGCGACAGTAACAGGAACACCCCGGTGAACGCGAATCACCGATTGCCGACCTGATGTCGATCGTCGATGAAGACCTGCCAGCACAGGTAATTGCGGGCACGTTGGTCGTCGAGCACCAACTCGCGTACCCGAACAGGGAGATGTCTTCGCTGCCAAGCGCATTCGTGTCTACCCGCGTCGACCCCGTGTGCGGACCGGACCGCCTTGATCGCGTACGCCGCGGCACCGAGGTCGTGCGATGCGACGTGCGCGGTCACCGCCGCTTGCCCGGCGGCGTAGGCGGCGAACCGCGGTGCGCCACGTAGATCGCGGGCGGCACCCATGGCGTGTCCGCCGGCGGCGCGCGACTCCATCATCGCCAGTTCGCCCCGGGTCCACGCGCGGACCGCCGCGATTGCCTCCCTGGGGCGAGCGTCATCCGGCCGTGCCGACTCGAACAAGGGCAGAACGTGCTCCGCACACCGTGCCGCCCAGAGCGCCAGCAAGTGGTGATCGGCGTCGGTGAGTGTCCCGCCACGACGGATGGTGACCAAGCGGGGGTCGAACACTGTGGGGAGGATCATCGCGACCTCTCTGCCGGCACGGACTCAGCGGCGGCGCCGGGCGATTTGCACCTCGACGTCCTCGGGTGTGAGAACCGCGGTGGGTTCGGCGACGACGCCCACGCGTACGGGCGCCTGGGCTCGGTCGGTGACGGTGAGCGGCGGGCCGTCGGGCTGCAGATGGTCGTTGCCCCACTGCATCAACGACATCACCACGGGAAACAGATCGCGGCCCATGTCGGTGAGCTGATACTCGAACCGTTCGCGCTGCCCGGCGTCGCGGTAAGGGACCTTGGTGAAGATCCCGGCCTCGGTGAGTTCGCGCAGGCGGGCCGACGCGACCGCGTCGCTGATCCCGACCCGCCGGCTGAACTGATCGAACCTGGTGGCGCCGTAGAAGGCCTCCCGCAGGATGAGGATCGCCGACCGGGTGCCCACCAGGTCGATCGCCTTCGCGATCGAGCAGCCGCTCGCCTCCCAGCTGTCGCGTTCGGCCAGCGGGCCCTTCAGGTGCATCATGCCCCCAGCCTACCCTGACTTGACAAGATCATAGCCAGAGCGTAGACCTGACTTTGGCAGACAAAAGTCAGCCATCATCCGGATCGGGTTGCGTTCCGATCCGCACACTGACGGAGGATCAGTCATGAGATCTGCGGTCATCGTCGACGCTGTTCGCACACCCATCGGCAAGGGCAAGCCCACCGGCGCCCTCCATGACGTTCATCCCGTCGACCTCCTCGCGCACAGCCTCCGAGCAGTCGTGGACCGTTCGGGTGTCGATCCCGAACTCGTCGACGACGTGATCACCGGTGTTGTCAGTCAGGTGGGGGAGCAGAGTTTCAACATCGCGCGGCGCGCGCTCCTGGCCGCCGGCTACCCCGTATCCGTGCCGGGGGTCTCCGTTGACCGCCAATGCGGAAGCGGGCAACAGGCCATCGCGTTCGCCGCGCAGGGCATCATCGCGGGCACGTACGACATCGCGGTCGCCGCGGGTGTCGAATCGATGTCCCGTATCCCGATGGGCTCGGCCGTTGCCGGTACCGCCGATCTCAACGGACGGGCGTTCGGCGAACGATACTCGCAGGGCCTCGTGGGTCAGGGCATCTCGGCGGAACTGATCGCCGCCCGCTGGGCCATCTCGCGACGTGAGATCGATGAATTCTCCTTGCGGTCACACGATCTCGCCGCCACTGCCACCAAGAACGGACTCTTCGACGACGAACTCGCGCCCATCGCGGGGCTGACGTCAGACGAGGGAATTCGTCTCGGGGGCAACCTCGACGACCTCGCCCGGCTGCGGCCGGCCTACTACGACGAGGCGATCGCGCGTCGGTTCCCCGAGATCGACTGGCGGATCACCGCGGCGAGTGCGAGTCAGATCAGCGACGGGTCGTCGGCGGTGCTGCTGATGAGCGAGGAGAAGGCCGTCGAACTCGGTTTGCGTCCGCGCGCACGGGTGCACACCATCGCGGTCGCCGGCGACGACCCACTCCTGATGCTCACCGGCATCATCCCGGCAACGCGGAAGGCACTGTCACGCAGTGGTTTGCGTGTCGAGGACATCGACCTGTTCGAGGTGAACGAGGCGTTCGCGCCGGTGGTCCTGGCGTGGTCGCGGGAGTTCGGGGTGGACGTGGATCGAGTCAACGTCAACGGCGGTGCGATCGCGCTCGGCCACCCGCTTGGTGCCAGCGGTGCCCGCCTCGCGACCACGGGACTCAACGCGCTGGAACAGCGCGGCGGTCGTTACCTCCTGCAAACGATGTGTGAGGCAGGCGGATTGGCCAACGCGACGATCTACGAGCGACTCAGCTGAGCCGTCGGCGGTCCGGGCGGGCGTGCTCGTCGTCCATTCGGCGTATCTCGGTCGCACACGTTGCGTCCGCCCGGTACCGTGATTGCGCATACCCGCTGTTCGGGGCGGGGCCGATGACTGCGGGGACCTCATGAACCCAACCGACCCGAATGCAGCAGCGCTCGTCGCGACGCGGGAGGCCACCGTTCTGGCGCATCTCGAGACCGAGAATCGGCACGACGTCGCTGCCACGCTGGCGACGTTCAAAGACGGCGCGGCACGTACCGAGTTGCCTGGTGAGATCGCCGATGGCCACGACGCGGTATCGGCCTCATATCACGAACTGTTCACCGCATTGCCGGACATGCATTTCGATGTCGATCCCGAGACGCTGTGCCATCACGACGATCGAGTCATCTGTGAGACGCGAGTTCGCGGAACACATCTGGGCCCATACCGCGGACTTGCCCCGACGGGTCGGCTCTCTACCTGCCCATCGTCGCGGTGTTCACCTTCGCGGGCTCAGATCTGGTTGCGGAGCGCGCCTACTTCGACCGTCTGGAAATGTTCATGCAGCTCGGGGTCGCGCGGGATCCGAACACCCTCGTCGGCCGGATCGCCACGCTGCTCAATCACCCGATCACGGTCATCGGTGCTGCTGTCCGACGCCGAACCAACCGGTCCGCCGCGTCGGCTTAAGCCCGCTGTGGATCACACGCCTAATCGGCGCCTGACCACATCGATGTCGAACGACGTCGGGTCGAAGGCCGAACCAGGTGTCAGGCCCGCCCACTCGCGTAATTCCAGATGGCGCGGGTGCGTCTCATCGTTGACGGCCTCGATGAAATCCGCCCATCCGGGAACTCCGCCGACATCCTCGAAAGGGGCGGTTCCGCCGCCGGCGACGATCGACACCGGCGGTTCGCCGTCATTCATCGGGGTGAATGCCTCGACGACAATGCTCACTTCCCAGCCGTCCCCGAAGTCGTACTCATAGGACACCACGTCGCCGGGCTCGTCGACCAGCTCACCCAGAGTCGAGTCGAAGACGGACTCCGTGTACCTGCCGGCCCGTGCGGTGCCCATCGCCTCGTCTGATAGATACCGGTGCTCGTGGCCGAAGCATGGAGTCGTGAACGCGTAGAGATGCGCATCGTTCCAGGCGAATGCAGCTTGCAGCACTTCGTGGAGTTCGTTCAATGGAACCAACGCGAGTATTCGAATCCGTCGCCAGACTCTGGGTCGGACGCCGGCGAGTTCGGCGCGCACAGTGATCATGGTCGTCGCCTCCCCGCTTTCCGGAATGTGACGTTCCGGAAATCCGTCCCACACAGCGGGTCGCAACCCCTCGGGGACGACGTAGTCACCGTCCTCGTTGAGGACGAGCCACCCGTCCTCGATGATGTGCTCGATGCGAGAATGGGCCCTGGGCATCTCCGGTGAGATCAGCCCGTCATCGCGCAGGGCGGCGAAGCGATCGGCGGCAAACGGCATGATCGTCAGACCGTGGTATACGACGCGCGCGACGATTCCGTCCACAAACTGTGCCATTGCACTCGAATCAGAGGTCAACGCTCTGCCGACGGCCGCAGCCAGCGTGCTGCGTCGCGTCGTCAACGACTCTGATCCACGCCAGGACGCGGCCGCCGGGCCCGGGTAGACATGGGATGGAGTGATTGCGATCAACTGGGCATCCCGGGCGAGCTCCCAGATCTCAGCAAGAACGCGATGATGTTTCATTGCCTTGAGTGCTGCTGCTGGTGGCTCGATCTCCAGCGCATGCAATAGGTCCGGAAGCAGTGCCGGCTTGAGCCATCCACTTGGCGTCACCGGCCGTTTGTGGCCGATCCAGTCCATCAACACATCGAGCCGCTGCAAAACCCGAACCGATTCCAATGCATCGCGCTCGGTGGAGCTGTCGATGTCGTCTACATCGACCTTCAGCCCGCCCATGGAGTCGAGGAGGTATTGCTGGCAAGCCCCCATTACGACATCGGCGCTGATGGCTGCAGTCCACCTGGAAGTGGTGACGAGGAAATCGATGAACAAGCGCAGTGCGAAGACCGCAATGCTTGCCGGTAAGGCGTCGTCCTCTTCCTCTTCCATGTACTCGGCGAAGTCGATTGCCGCATCGACCTCCTCGAGCGACCACTCGGTGGGCCGATGGTCTGGCAATGCGTAGCCGACGGCAAAGTCCAGCGCTCTGACGGCGTCGACGATGGCTGCCTGCTTGTCCGGATCGTCTTCGAATTCCACACTGGGCAGCCAACGTTCGAACTCGCGTATCAGCATGTCGATCTCCGAGGTGTCGCGACCGCGAATCGGGATCACATTGCTACTTCGGCGCGCGGCCCGCTTCTTCGTCTTTTCGGTCCGCTTGGCGCCGCGGGACTGCTTGTTCTTCCGGCTCATCGGCACCGATCCTATCGCGAGCATCGCCGTCATCGGCCAGGTCGAGTGCTGGTCCGGCCGGCGGTCGAACGGTCCCGGCTCCTGAGGGCCGGGACCGTCGGCTGTTCGGTATGAAGAGTCCGGACTTTCCTAGTCCTGCCTTGGTCCTGCCTCCACCAACTCGTCGTCCTCCGGGACATCTTCCTTGTTCGCCAGCGCGCTGGGCCACCACACGGGACGGCCAATGTCGTAGACGAGCGCCGGGACCAGCAGCGTCCGGACGATCAACGCGTCGAGGAGGACGCCGAAGGCGACGATGAACGCAATCTGCGCCAAGAAGATCAGCGGGATGACCGCCAGGGCGGAGAACGTCGCCGCGAGGACCACGCCGGCCGAGGTGATGACTCCGCCGGTGACCGTGAGCCCACGGAGAACACCTCGGCGCGTACCGATCTGCAGTGCTTCCTCGCGGACGCGGGTCATCAGGAAGATGTTGTAGTCGATGCCCAGCGCGACCAGGAACACGAACGCGAACAGCGGCACGACCGGGTCGGCGCCGGGGAATCCGAGTATGTGGTTGAACACGATCGACGAAATTCCCAGAGTCGCCGCGAAACTCAGGATGACGGTGGCCATCAGGAGAATCGGGGCGACGATCGCCCGGAGCAGCGCGCACAGGATGAGCAGCACGACGATGCTGACGATCGGGATGATCAGGTTCCGGTCGTGGATGGCCGTCGTCTTGGTGTCAAGGTCGACCGCGGTAGGACCGCCGACGAGCGCGTCGGCGCCGTTGACGTTCCCCACCGCGTCGCGAAGACGCTCGATGGTCTCCTCGGCGGCCAGGGAATCGGCCGGATCGGTCAGGGTCGCCTGCAGAGCGACCCGTCCGTCGACCGTCTTGGGGGCGCCGCCCGGATCGGTGACCGGGACGACCTCGGCGACGCCGTCGACATTCGCCGCCGTGTTCTGCACCTGCTGCAGCGATGCGGCGTCGGCGATGATGACCGCGGGTGAACCGTCCCCGGCGTCGAAGTGGGCGGTGAGGACTTCTTGGCCCTCCTGCGACTCCACCGCTACGAGGAAGGTGTCGGACTGCGCGACACCGTCGGCCTTGAACTGGGGGAGGAACAACGCGAAGAGCACGAGGAGCAACGTCGTTGCCACCCAGAAGCGCCGGGGGTGCCGTCCGATCCGGTTCGCCAAGGCGCCCCAGAAGCGATGGTTGCTGCTGTCCTCACGCTGCGCCGACGCCGGGTCGACGACCGGTCGCTTCGGCCAGAAGGCACTGCGTCCGAGCAGGGTCAGTGCCGCGGGGAGGAACGTCATCGACGCCAGGAACGACGCCGCGATACCGATCGCGGCAACGGGACCGAGACCGCGGTTGGAGTTCAGATCCGACAGCAGGAGGCACAACACACCGGCGATGACCGTGCCGGCGGAGGCGGCGACGGGTTCGAGGGTCGCGCGCCACGCGGCCCGCATGGCGTCGTACTTGTCGGCGGTGAGTCGCAGTTCTTCTCGATAGCGGGACACCAGGAGCAGGGCGTAGTCCGTCGCCGCACCGAACACGAGGATGAAGAGGATGCCCTGGCTCTGGCCGTTGAGGGTGAGCACGTCGTTCGACGCGAGCACGTAGACCAGCAGACTGGCGAGCCCCAGCGCGAACACGGCGGACACGATCACGACGAACGGCAGGATCGGACTGCGGTACACCACGATGAGGATCAGGATGACGACCGCGCCGGCAACCAGTAGCAACAAGCCGTCGATCCCGCCGAACGCCTCGGTGAGGTCGCCCGCGATGCCTGCGGGTCCGGTCACATACACCGACAGTCCCTCGGGCGGGCCGTTCGCGAGTTCCGCACGCAGAGCCTCGATGCTTTCCGAGATCTCCCCGGAGGAGTCGACGGGCACGATCATCTGGATCGCCTGACCATCCTGCGAGCGGATCGGCGGAGACGTTCGCTCGGAGATCCCGTCCGTGCCGGCGACCTTGCCCACCGCCTCGGACACGAACGCGAGGTCGGCGTCGGTGATGCCGCTCGTACGTTCGGCCACCACGACGGCCGGGATCTCGGAGGAGTCCACGAAGTCCGCTTCCAGGCGGGAGACCTCGGTGGCTTCGGCGGATGCGGGCAGGAACGACGTGTTGTCGTTCGCCTGTACGTCACCGAGTTTTCCGGCGAACGGTCCGCCGACAGAACCCAGGGCCAGCCATCCGATGACCAAGAGGGCTGGCAGAATCCATCGCAAGCGACTGACTCGTCGAGCAGAGGTGGGTGGGTTCACGGGCTTCCGTTCGTCGGTTGCGGGTGGAGTGCGTGAGCACCATGATGTTCAGCAGGCTGAACAATTGCAAGTCTGCGGGGTGTGACGTAGAGAATCGGCAGGACAAGGTGGACGACGGAAACGACGGGATGGACGGGTGGCCGACCGGTCGGCTGCTGTCGGTGGCGGCACGGCTCGTCGAGCACGCCTGGGAGGCGGTACTGCGGGAGTACGACATCTCGAGCGCTGGACTCGTCGTCCTCCATGTGGTGAGCACGGGACCGGCCACCCAGCGCGAGGTCGCCAAGAAGGCCAGGGTGACCGATCAAACTGCGAGCCGCACCATCGAGCGACTGGAACGGATGGGTTACGTGCGGCGTCAGGTCGATCCCGACGATGAGCGGAGAAAGCACGTGAGCGCGACTCCGGCCGGTGCCGAGGTCTACCGCGCATTGCTGGAACGGGAGCGAACCGACCCGGCGCTGATCGCGTCCATCGGCGCGTCAGAACCGGAACTCCGTCGATTGTTGCTCGAACTGATTCGCGTGCAACAGGATCGGAGCTCGGGGCCGTCATAGCGTCGCGTCGGTTGCTCAACCCGCGTCGCGGGCTGCTTCGAGTCCGGCGACGAGTGCGTCGACCTTCGCCCGGTTCTCCGCCGACGTCATCAGCCCGACGAACGGCGGGCGCGAGAAGGTGAGGGTCACCTGGAGGAGCTGTTCGCGTTCACCGCCGAACAGCTTCTTCCGTCGGTTGGTCTCGGTGACCTCCGCGGAGACGAACGATGCTGCCGGCAACCGGGTCTTGGACGTGCCGCCGCGGAGTTTCTCGAACCACTCGCCATCGAGTACGACCGTTTCGTTCGACAGACCATGGATCTCGAGCACGTGCTACCCCTCGCCCTGCGGATTGTGTCGTGATCACGATATCCGCCGAGAACGGCGATGCCGGGGTTTGCGGCAGATCACAACACCGTTGCCCTTCGACGCCGGCGCGCACTACTGTGCCGATCGTGCATACACCGACCTGCTGGGCCCGCGCTCGTTCGGCGACCCGTGGCTGAGGTGAGACTTCGGCAGGCCGACGACGCCGACACGGACCGCCTCGTGGCCGTGTGGCGTTCGGCGGTCGAGGCTACGCATCACTTCCTGACTCCTGCCGACATCTACGGCTACGCGGATCGGCTCGCACGTGACTACTTTCCGGCGGTCGAGTTGGTCGTCGCGGAGGCCGACGGAGTGGTCGTCGGCTTCAGCGGAACCGCAGAGAATCGGCTCGAGATGCTGTTCGTCGATCCGGCCGCCCACGGGCGGGGCATCGGCACGGTGCTGCTCGATCACGCGGTCGCGCACGGCGGCGTCGACGAACTCGACGTCAACGAACAGAACCCGGGCGCCGTGGAGTTCTATCGGCGCAGGGGGTTCGAGCAGGTGGGCCGCTCGCCGGTGGATTCCGACGGCCGGCCGTTTCCGTTGCTGCACTTTCGGCGCGCCGGGGTCCCGTGAGACCTAGTTTCACGCCGCGGCGAATCGCGGGTGCAGAACTTGTTCACCGTCACCACGGCCATTCGAGGCCTCTAGAAGTCTCGCGGACGAGTGTCGGCTCACGTTCGGATGTGTCGAACTGCGACTGCTGCCCTACGCAGCTGATAACGCGCCGAAGACAAACGGGGACGGGAGAGTTCGAGTCCGGCATCGTCGGCGATGTGCTCGACAACTTGGTCGACACTGCGTTCGTCTGCTGGCACATGGCTTGCGAATCGGTCCTCGCCAAGCCGGGCGACGCACCTCCCAGTCTGTTTCATCGCCCAGGTCTCATCGGCGCCGAGGATGGGGCCGAGACGGTGAGCAAGGCGGGCTCTGAGACGTCGATGGATCACTTCGACGGAAGCGGTCAGGGTGTAGTGCCTGACATCGACGCCATGCTCTTTGAGTCCACCGACGATCTCGTCGAAGTACTCAGCGTCGACGAGCGTCATGGGAACGATCACCGGGGAGTCGCTGGATTGTTCGGCATCCAAGAGGGTTTGGGTGACGCCCGTGCGCCACTGCGGTAGGTCCTGAAAATCGTCGCGCCGGGCGGGCGGCAGCATCTTGTGCATCGCGAATCCGAGGAGTTCGGGATCGGCCACGTGCGACGCAGTCAGCCGGCGGTGAAGCTCGTGTGCGGTCTGTGTCTTACCGACGCCGAAGGCGCCGTTGATCCAGATCAACATGACGTGAGGTTACCGACAGGTGGGCAGCGCTTCCGGTGAAGCGGTCAGGGGCGATGTCGGTCCGCCGGTCAGGATTCGTGCCTCCGGTCTTTCTTGGTCTGACGTCGCGCACCGGCGGCGATGGTCGAGGCCTCGTACTTCTTTCGACCGGGTGATTCGCGGGTGTCGTCGGTCCGGATTCGTCCCGACGACGCCACTTTGCCCTTGCCCTTGTCCTTGCCTCTGCCCTTGCCGGTGTCCTTTTGAGATGTCGGGCTGTCGGTACGCGCCCGGACCAGTCGCTCGGCCTTCAATTCGAGAGCGGCGTCTCGAGAAACCCTGGCCAGTCGACGGCTCACGCGGCTCAAGGCGTCCTCGAAGACCTCGGCTTTAGCGGCGTTCCGGGCATTTGCTGCTTTCGCGCTCCCACGGCCGCCTTTGGTCTTGACTTTCTCAGCACCCGCACGGCGGTAGAGGGTGACGTGCTTGTTCCGTGCGCGCCGGATTCGCGAGTGCAGATCGATCAGTCCGTCCTCGTCGAGGCCGGCCATCTGTGATTTCTTGGTCTCGCGGACGAGTACATATTCGCTTTCGGACAGGGAATTCAGGGTCTTTTTCATGCCGGTCCTCGCTCGTCATGCCGTCACGTTGCAGTCCTGATGTTAGGTGCCGGCGCGCGCTCGAACTTCGGTTCTGTCCGATTCGGGTCAGATGAACCGGCTCAGGTGTCAGAGGGGGCCGGCGGCGAACCCATCGGCCGGTCGTAGGCTTTCTCGACCTCCGGACGAAGTCGTGCGTCCTCTTCGGCCTTGCGGGCGGCAGTCGTCCACATCTGGGTGACCATGGGCAGGTAATAGGTTGCCGGGGCGCCGAGAATGTAGGTGGCGTTGCCTTCGACGAACGTCTTGTTGGCCGGATCGTCGAGCCCGATCATGCTGTAGTCGTTGTGTACCGGGCGGCCTTCACCACGTCCGCCGACCGAATCCGACGCACTGTGGTTTCGTCGGGCGGCGTCGTTCATGAGGTCGCGGTTGGGTGCATCGGCCCAGAAATCGTATTGTCGCGCAACTATCTTGACGGTGTATCGGGTGTCATCGGGAAAGTTGTTGCCGCCGTAGTCCGCGCGGCATCCTCCCTGGTTGGCGCAACCGTTGTATTTCGATTCGAGATCACCGGTCAGGACGAACGTCACTGTGGCAGGGTCGATGTCGCTGGTGGGACCGTAGGTGCGCAGCCAATCATCCTGAACTTGCGCGCCTTGACTGTGTCCGACGACGATCTTCCGCCCGGGGATCTCGTGCAGCATCTCGTTCAACTTGTCGCGTCCGCGGTGGGTGTTCGTCGCGCCGGGAAAGTTGTTGTACGGCACGTTCACCACTCGATTGGGTGGTGCGAACAGCTCACCGCGCAGCCAGTTCATCGGAAGCGAGCGGAAGGCCGGGTCCAGTGTCAGCACTGTCGCCCCACCCGGGCCCGGCGCTGCACCTGCGACATTCGGTGTCCATTGCCCGATTCCGATTGCCACAATGAGCACCAGGACTATTCGCGAATATTGCTTCATTCTAAGCCGCCTCAGAGGTCTGACGAATGTCTATCACATCGCAAATCTCGCCGGGGGGATGCGAGAAAAGGGACGGCGGTCCGACGATAGGCGTTTAACGCTGTTGTTTGCCGATTTGTATCGCGAATAGACCCGGAATCACACCGAATCGGGTGCGTAGAACTTCGCGGTGGCCGCAGCCGCGGCCGCGACCTGCGCGGGTTCACCTCCGGCCGCGAGGTGTGCCTCTCCCCAGGCCGCCGCGCTACGGCGGATGAACTCGCGTCCCTCGGGAGACTTCTCGATTGCTTCGTGGTCAGCGGTTTCGCCATCGACGAGCAGCCGGGTCAGACCGAGGAGCAATAGATCCCAACCGACCCCGCCGGCACCTGGTCCGTACGTCGCGAACAAGGGTTCTCCGACGAATGCTGCATGGATGAGCTCCAACTCGGTGCCGCCTGCCTGGCCGGGGGAGAGGCGCACCCGCACTTCACTGGTGCTAGGCCACTCGTCGGCGTCGGGACGTAGAGCCAGGTCACCGTGAGGAGGTGCGGGGGGAGTGGACCAGCCATTCGTCGACGTCTCGCAATGGACCGGGTGGTCGACCCACTAGTCGCCGCCACCCGAGCTTCCGCCAGAGGAATCGGAGCCGCCGTCGCCTGACCATCCGCCATCGAAACCGAACCAACTCGAGGACGAGTCGGAGCTTCCCGTATGACGACTGTGCGGCGGCCGGGACGGAGCCCCCGCTGGCCTCTCGGCCCCTCGGCCTTGCACGTGCCTGTTCGCCCCGAAGTCCCGTATTGCGATCGGGAGCACCAGGGCGAGCACGAAGAGCAAGGCGGCTACGACGACGATCAGCCAATCCGGCGCCCCGAGTAACGCGGTGACGATGGTGGTTCCGATCGCGACGAACATCAAGACCGTTCCGAGCGTGATGCGCGGCAATGCTCCTCCTTGATAGCGACGTCGAGGTCGTGTCCGACTGCCGTCTCCGCGACAGGTTACGCAGGTGTTCGTCGGTGTCTCCGTCGAAACTTCACAGGGCCGACGGCTCATCGGCACGTTCGAGTTGACGCGTCCGGGATCATTGGCGACATGGAAACCAAATACGAGGCTTGGCCCGCACTACCGGTGGAGTCGTGGGTCGACACAAGGGACACCGTCCAGTTGTGGACCCAGATCGTCGGCAAGACGCGTCTCGCTCTCGGACCCGAGGTCAACCACTGGTGGGGCGTACCGCTGTATGTGGACGCGCGTGGCCTGACCACGTCCCTGATGGCCGTCGGAGACCGCGGCCTCGAGATCCGCTTCGACTTTCTGGACCACCAGCTGCTCTTCCTCGTCACCGATGGCAGCACCCGTCAGATGAAGCTGGAACCGCGGACGGTCGCCGATTTCTACGCGGAGTACACCGCTCACCTCGCCGACCTCGGCTTCGACATCGCCATCGTCGGTACCCCCGTCGAACTGCCTGATGCGACCCCGTTCGCCGAGGACACCGCCCACTCGTCGTACGACGCCGACGCCGTGTCTCGGTTCTGGCGGTCTCTCGTCAGTGCGCACCGCGTGCTGTCGGAGTTCCGCGGCCGCTTCCGCGGCAAGTCGTCACCGGTCCACTTCTTTTGGGGCGCTTTCGATCTGGCCGTCACACGGTTCTCGGGACGCAGTGCACCCCAGCATCCGGGTGGGGTGCCGAATTGCCCCGACTGGGTGATGCACGAGGCCTACAGCGACGAGGTGTCGAGCGCGGGCTACTGGCCGGGTGGCGCCGAGGAGGGGGCCTTCTACGCCTACGCCTACCCACATCCCGAGGGCTACGACACGCACCCGGCGGTCGAGGCTCCGGCGCGGTGGGATGCCGCACTGGGCGAGTACATCCTGCCGTATCAGCTTGTACGCCAATCGCCGGACCCGGACGCCGTGGTCCTGAAGTTCCTCGAGCAGACTCATCGAGCGGCGGCGGAGACGGCGGGCTGGGACTAGACGCGAGCCGGCGGCGGACGTTTCCGACGTCCAGACGTCGAGGTCTGTTCATCGTTCGTCCTGGCCGGTTGCAATCTCGCTCAGCGGCGCCGCTCGCCACCTAACCCCCGAGCCTATCCGGCGAGCAGAGCGTCCAGCGCTTCGAACGCCGCGCGCCAGCCGGCGGCCGCGTACTCGTACTGCTCGTCGGTGAGGTTGCCACCGGTTTGGCTGAAACGGATCTCGGTGCCGTTGTCGACTGCCATGAAGTCAGCGGTGAGGAGTTCACGTTCATCACCCGGCTCGTCGGTCATCGTCAGTACGAGTCTGTTCGGTCGGCTGACCTCGACGTACTCACCGCGCCAATGGACTTCGGGGAAATCGCCCCCAACGATCATTGTTGCTGCCCAGGTGCCCCCGGGTCGGGCGTCGAGCGATACCGATTCGACGGGGACCTGGTTCGCGCTGCCGCCGAAGAACTCGGCGAACAGAGCCGGCGTCGTCCACGCGTCGAACACGGCGGCGGGAGAAGCGTTCAGTGTGTAGGTGAGGGTTGCCCCGGTTGCGTCCGTCATGGTGTGACTGCCTTCTGGTCGTCGACGTCGGCCGACATCGATGTTTCGCCGCGGACGGCTCGGTCCGCAGGAGGGCAGACCCTCGTTGCTCGCAGAACTCATCGGGCTCACGGCGGGGAGGGTGCGGTTGGGCAGAAGCAGTCGGGCGAGTCCTGATCGGTGCCGATCTACCAATCAGGTCTGCTAGTTTCTCGGCGACGTGCCATTCCAGGCGAAGAGAACCGGTGGGTATCGATTGTGAACGAAGAACCGCGAGCCGGCGGCAAGGCGCCCGCGATGAGGCCGTCCGAGGCGCCGATCGAGGAAGTGCTCGACCGAGCAGTCGGTCCACGTCGGGACGAGGCCGATGAACTGGTCGCCTTGCTCGGTGAGATCTCCGGACACCGGCCCGTCCTCTGGGCCGGCCGCATGATCGGCTTCGGCGAGTACGAGTACCGCTACGCCAGCGGGCATGGCGGTCGGGCGCCGGAACTCGCTTTCGCGCCCGGCCCGAAGAATCACACCATCTACCTGGTCAGCGACTTCGCCACGCAGTGGCCAGATCTCATCGACCGGCTGGGAAAGTGTCGCGTCGCCAAGTCGTGCCTCCACGTCACTCGGCTCCGAGATGTCGATCTCGCAGTGCTGACAACGCTTCTCGAACGATCGTTGGCGCAGACACGCTCGTCCCACGGAGGTTGAGATCACCGCGGGTCCGGTATCCCGCTCAATCGAGATATCCGGTCTCCGGGTTGATGTTCGAGAGGAACTCCCTGATCGACTCGCGGTGGTCGCGAATCGTCGGCAGGGGGAGTGGCAGCGGGGCGGGCGGGAGCCCGTCGTCGCTCTGCCACGCAACTCGCGGCCCGCTGGAGCCGAAGCCGTACCCAGGGTTCGGGCCCGACGTCCACTTGCTTGAATACCCACCGTCGGCACGGACTGTCACTTGAAACAGTTCTCCGTCGACGACCAGATCGACCGGGCAGTCAGCCGGCGCCGGGCGCCAGTCATCGTTCTGTTGCGCAATCATTCGTGGGACGTTAAAGACTCACAGCAGTACTCGCATGGCATTTTCCCGCAAACGGGGGGGCGTGACTCTGAGTGGTGATCAGTGGCCGGGAAAGTAATCCGGCCCGGGGTCATCCGCGGCCGCGGTGGTCGACGCGAGACCGCAGGCGATGCCAGCGCGGCATCAGTTTCCTTAGCGTTCGGTGGGTGGTCACGAGGTCGCGGCGCCGTGCAACCGGGCGGCTTGTCGTCACGAGTTCAGATTGTCGCGCCGCGACTGTCACGGGGTCACCCCGAAGCGGCTCGGAACCGCTTGGTGAAATGCGTTGAGTCGCTGAACCCATGAGCGCGGGCGATCATGGCGTCACGGGCACGGTCGAGGCGGCGTCGGATGACGTGATCCATCAGCCGCCTTTCGGAACTGGGCCAGTCGGCGTACAGCTCCCGGGTCGACACGTTGTGGGCCGCGGCGATCGTCTCGGCCGACAGGCCGGCGTCGGTCAGCTGCTGTGTTGCTTCCCAGGACCCGCGGACACGTTCGCATGCACCTCAGCGATCCGGACTTGTCGCCGGTGTCGATCGCGCGGGCGCACGGCATCACCGTCCGAAAACTGTTCCAGCTCCTCGCCGATGCCGGCACGAGTCTCGAGCAGTGGATCATCACGAGTCGACTCGAGGGCGCGCATGATGACCTCGCGCCGAGACCGCTCATCAACCGGTCGCGGCAATCGCCCGGCGCTGGTGCATCACGAATCCGTCGCACTTCAGTAGACGATCCCGCGCGATGTACGTGATCAGTCCGCGGGCGTGGCGGGTTCTCGCGGCGTCGCGCACACGAGAGCGGATAGGAAACGGCTGACTGAACGAATTGCGACCGGTCTCGGAGAGCTGGCCTCGGAAAACGCGATGTGATGTCACCAGCCGCGTCGCCGGTCAGTCGATTGCACCTCCCGTGCCACCCTACGTTCGTGTCCATTAGCACCGTGCCTGCGGGGAGGTGATTCGATTTCATTCATGAGTCGCGGGTGTCGTCAGGGCGGCGTATCTGAGCAAGACTGCGCCAGAGGAGAAGGGTCGGCATTCCATCAGTTCCAGTCGGGTTGAAGGCTGGTGTGCGTCGAGGACGGGTTTGCCTTTGCAGAGCAAGATCGGGTTGACGATGAGGTGGAACTCATCGACCGCGTTCATCGCATTGAGTGTCGCGATCAAGCTGAGGCTGCCGTAGACGACCACATCGCCGTTGGCGCGATCCTTGATGCGCTGGATCTCGCTGGCGGTCACTTCTGTGACGTGCTGGGTCACCGGCCATGCGGCGATGTCACCGGAACGGGAGGCGACGAACTTGTCGAGCTGGTCGAGGCGACGGGCGTAACGCCGATTGCCGTCGTCGGCGTCGATCGTTCCGGCGGCGACAGCCGGCCAGTAGGAGGCGAAGTCGGCGTGCGTGATCCGGCCGAGCAGGAGCGCGCCGGCGTGCTCGACGAGGGCGAGTTCGTAGTTCATGAGGTCGGAATCGGCGAGTAGCCAGTCCATGGAGTCATCGAGGCCAGCGACATAACCGTCGAGAGTGGTCCACATGCTGATGATCAGTCTGCTCACGATCCTTGCTTCTTTCTCTGGGCCCGAAAAGTCATCGGAGCTGCGCGTCCCGCAGCCAGGGCTCTGCACGTCCTGGCGACGATGGGGGGCTCGTGGCCCCGATAGGCGGTATTTGTGAACTCCTCGCCCGGATAGCTCCGGTCGGGACGGTTGCGCTTTCCGTTCCGCGTATGCGACAGCGCCTCGGGACTACCCGGACAGCACAGCATTCAGCGCTTCGAACGCCGCGTGCCAGCCGGCCGTCGCGTACTCGTACTGCTCATCGGTGAGGTTTCCGCCGGTTTGGCTGAAGCGGAGCTCGGTGCCGGCGTCGACTGCGATGAGGTCCACGGTGAGAAGTTCACGTGCGTCGCCCGGCTCGTCGGTCATCGTCAGCACGAGTTTGCTCGGTCGCTGCACTTCGATGTACTCCCCGCGCCAATGGAACTCGGGCATTTCCGCGTCGGCGATCATGGTTGCGGTCCAGGTGCCTCCGGGTCGGGCGTCCAGCGTGACCGAGTCGACGGGGACCTCATTCGTGGCACCGCCGAAGAAGGCGGCGAAGAGTTGCGGCGTCGTCCACGCGTCGAAGACGGCGTCGGGGGAGGCGTCGACGGTGTGGGTGAGGGTTGCTCCGGTTGTGTCGATCATGGTGATCCTGCCTTGTCGTCGTCGATGTCTGCAGGCATCGGTGGCTCGGTGCGGACGGTCTCGTCCCACCCGGGCAGACTCCCGGCGCGGCGGGAACCCATCGGCGCTCGGACGACGGAAGCGCTGGATGGGTCCAGTCGGCGATCCGCATCAGGATGGAGCGTTTGCCGCCTAGACGCCTTTGTTCTCAGCGCGGTGTGGTCGACCGCATTGGCGGATCGGAAAGATGGTCCGGCCGGACGATCATCCGAGGCCACGGCGGTTGCCGCAGGACCGCCGCCGATCCCAGGGCAGCTGCGACGAGACCGGTGATCACCCCGATGAGAGCCACTACCGTGTCGGGCGCAGGTCGGCGCCGAGGGTGGCCGCTGACCAGCGGATTCGGCCCGGGTGTCACATTCTCGTCGCCGCCGGTGTCTCGAGGGCGAGCACTATCGAACACCACCACGGAAGGCGGGACCATGAACACCACCGACATCAACCAGATCGGCGACGACAAGGCTGACGGGGAGCGGACGCACGTTGTCGTACTGGGTGCGGGCTACGCCGGCGCGATGGCGGCCAACCGGCTCCGGCGTGATCGTGCGGTCGACGTCACGGTCGTGAACCCACAGCCGTTCTTCGTACAGCGCATACGGCTCCACCAGTTCGTTTCGGGGACCGGTGATCCGCAGATCGCATTCGACGATGTGCTGGCCGACGACATCCGCGTTCTCGCCGACACCGCCACGCGCATCGACGCCGACGCACGGCGAGTCCATCTGGCGTCGGGCGCGCACCTCGATTACGACTACCTCATCTACGCGATCGGCACCCGCCACCGCACCCCCGAGATCCCAGGGGCCGCGGACCATGCGCTGTTCATCGCCGATTGGGAGAGTGCACAACGCATGCGCGAACGCGTCGAGGATCTGGCGGCGCACGAGACGGTCACCGTCATCGGCGGGGGACTCACCGGGATCGAGGTTGCGGCAGAACTCGCCGAGAGCGGACACAGCGTCCGGTTGGTGGGCGGCGGTGAGTTCGCGGCTTCGGTGAGCGCCCGGGCTCGACGCGCCACGGAGACGCAGCTGAATCGACTGGGTGTCGATGTCATGGACCAGGGACGTGTGGTCGAGCTCGGGGAGCGGACCGTCACCGTCGACATCGACGGTCAACGAATCGTGCTACCCAGCGCGGCAACGGTTCTCGCGACCGGCTTCGAGGCGCCGGAACTCGCGGCCGCCAGCGGCCTGGAGACCGACGAGATCGGCCGCCTGCGCGCCGACGCCGCCCTGGCCAGCATCGACGACGACCGGATCATCGGCGCCGGTGACGCGGTGGCTGTTGATGGCATGACGCTGCGGATGAGCTGTCAGGCCGCTGAACCACTGGGCGCCCAGGCCGCCGACGCGGTCCTCGCGAAGATCGCCGGTGAGCAGCCGAGCCCTGTCGACCAGGGCTTCGTCGCGCAGTGTGCCAGCATCGGCCGACATGCGGCCACCCTGCAGTTCACGCGCCGCGACGATTCGCCGACGCCGGCGGTGGTGACCGGTCGTCTCGCAGCCTGGACGAAGGAGTTGGTGTGCCGAGAAACCGTGGCCAACATCCGGCGTGAGGCCGCGCGGCCCGGTAAGTTCAGCTGGTTCGGTGCAGCGAAGAGCGCGACCGCCGAGCGTGAACCGGTCGGACGATGACGAACGGCCCGTCGACGAACGGAGTAGCTATGACAGGCGGTCAACTCGACCGTCGCGCAGCACGATTCGCAGAACTGCGGCCGTTGCTGTTCACCGTCGCCTATGAGATCGTCGGTTCCGCCGCCGACGCGGATGATGTCCTGCAGGAGAGCTACCTGAGGTGGGCGGAGGTCGACGACGTCGAAGTCGCCGACCCGAAGGCCTACCTCGCGAAGATCGTCACACGCCAGGCACTCAACACCCTGCGGTCGCGCTCGCGGCGTCGTGAGGAGTACGTCGGCCCGTGGCTCCCCGAGCCGATCCTGCTCGACGACCGCGACCTCGCCGACGACGTCGTACTCGCCGAGTCGGTGTCCACGGCGATGTTGGTGGTGCTGGAATCGCTGAGTCCGGACGAGCGTGCAGTGTTCGTGTTGCGCGAGGTGTTCGGGTTCTCCTACGCCGAGATCGGATCGATGGTCTCGAAGTCGTCGGCCGCGGTGCGCCAGATCGCGCACCGCGCCCGGTCGCATGTCGAGTCGCGGCGGCCCCGGTTCGAGCCGGTCGACGCCCAACGCGCCGGAGCGGTTGTCGAGGAGTTTCTCGCCGCCGCGCAGTCAGGTGAGGTCGAATCGCTCATGGCGCTGCTGTCGCCCGACGTCGTGTTCACCGCCGACAGTGACGGCAAGGCCACGGCGGTGAAACGGCCCATTCAGGGTTCGCTGCCGGTGGCGCGCCTGCTCACCGGATTCGCGCGACTCGGGACGACGATCGACGACTATCGCGCGGAGGTGGCGGTGCTCAATCACGAGCCCGGCATGCTCGTGTACTTCGACGGAAAACTGCAGGGCGTGTTCACGTTCCACATTGTCGACGGCGTGATCGACCAGATCTACGCGATGCGCAATCCCGACAAGCTCGCCGGGGTCGAGGAACCGCGAACGATCGCACGGTGACGTTCACCCGGCACGTTTCTATGCGGGAACAAGGCGATGAGGGCCGCGCCGGGCCTTGTTCTGCGACGATGGTCCGATGTTGCACAACTTGTCGACTCCCGCATCGCTCAGGTCGGTGCTGCGAGTTCGCACTGGTTTTCGGCATGGCATGCCGACGACAGAGTTGCGGATGAATCTGGCTCCTGACGCAGTGTGGGCGACGATCACCGATGTGAACGCCTGGCCGTCATGGGGACCCACGGTTTTCGGGGCGCAGGTAGACGGTGACGTCGAGTTGGCCTCTGGGACACGCGGAACGATCACGACTGTCGCGGGGGTACCCGTGCCGTTCGAGATCACCGAGTTCGTCGACGGACGATTGTGGGCGTGGAAGGTGGCGGGTGTGAACGCGACGCGGCACGAGGTGATCCCGGTGGCGGGTGGCTGCATTCTCAGCTTCGGTGCGCCGGTCTGGGCGGTACCGTATCTGCCGGTACTGGCCATCGCGTTGCCGCGGATCGAACGGATCGCGTCTGGTCTCGGAAGCTGACCTCGAAAGGCGCTGCTGCGTCAGAGATGTGATGACACCGGCCCCGCCGCGTCAGTCGATTGCCGCTGCCGGCGGCCTCAGGGCATCGCGCTGAACGAAGATACCGACAACGACGCCGACGATGGTCAAGAGCACGACCAGGGCTACCCCCGGAATCACGTACCCTATCCCGTCGGGGCAGACCCACACCTGCTGCCCATCGATCGTGGTCGAGGAACAGCCCAGGTGCAGCACGGACTCGGACAGATAGATCAGCGGCCACGCCAGAGCGACCGCTGTCGGTACCGCGACCGCAACACTGACCAGGAGGATTCCGATCAGTGTCGACAGTGAGCGCAGAAGCCGCGAGTCCGTCATCGCCTCACTGTACGAGCGACCGTCGCCCAATATCAGTGCCCCGGACCGACGCCATCATGAGAGCAGTCCACTGGGTGTCACGGCCACCCACCGGCCATCGCTGGGTGGTAGGTCTTTCCACCCGCGGGAGTGGGCACGGTCGCAGATGATGCGTTCGCATCGCGGGCGGTCGGCGGGGGAGGCGTGCCATCGTTCGACGGCGGCGGCGATCGTGGGAAGCACGGTCACGTGTGGACCCATCGTTGGGTGGCGGGACTCCGCAGCGTATACGTCGCTCCAGAAATGACTCCCGACGACTGGGTGGACAAAACCGTCACCGATTCGGGCCGACATCATCTTGCTGTAGGCGCGCGTGCCCGCAGCATGAACTCCGTCGTCGTGGTCGCCGCCGAGGGCGAACATCAACTCTTCACCGAGCTGCTGCTGATGAACGGTTGTCATCGAATGCCCGTCGATGACCGGTTCGCCGGGTGCTCGGCGGCGAAATCTGGACATGATGTCGGCGACCGTGGCGGCGATCTCCGGGGGGATCAGCGGCGGGACAGAGTTCGCCGGCTCGTCACTGGTGAAAGCGAGGTACCGGAGGCTCTCTCCGACGAACGTGTCCCACGTTCCCTCCACGATTGAGTACTGGGTGACGGAATAGATGAATTGGTCGAATACGTCACGGGCAAACGGGACGCTCCGGCGTAGCAGGTCGACCTGGGCGAGAGGTACAGCACGGTGCAAGCGGGATTCGAGGAGACGGTCCTCGTGGTACAGACTCACTTCGATCCCCATGCACTCGGCAAACCGACGGTCGACGCCGTCGGGCATGAGGTCACCTGTGACCAGTAGAACACGGAAACCACCGGATGTGATCGGTCAGCCTTCACGTCTTCAGAGCTTGACGGCAGTTTCCGGCCAACCGGCCACGTATCACTCTGCACGACAGACGTTCTCGTGGTGAGAGCTGTTGGTGTAGAGGTGGTAGTCGCAGCTCGGGGTGTACATCCGAGGCCCACCCGGTGGGGGAGACACGACACGCTGAATGGCCGGCCCAGATCGCGAGGTAGCAGTCGTCGGAACTGCGCGTCACCACAGCCAGGGCTCTGTACGTCCGGGTGACGACGGCGTGGTCGCCGCCGACGTAGAGAGGGTGAACGCCGTCGCACGGCTCAATTCGCGCAGCGTGTGTTACCGTACTGAAACACTCGTTTCAGTGAGATTACTCGGAGGTCGCGATGACCCAGGGAACAGCAGCGGCGTGGTCGACCCCGCCGTCCGGTGGTGTCGTGCTCCGTCCGTTCGGCAAGCCAGGCGACCTCGGGTGGGTCGTACAGACCAACGGCGAGGTGTACGCGCGCGAGTTCGGTTGGGACATAACGATCGAGACGCTGGTCGCCGACATCGTTGCCGCCTTTGCCCGCAACCACGACGAAGACACCGAGGCCGGCTGGGTCGCCGAACTCGACGGCGCGCGGGTCGGCTCGGTGTTCTGCACTCGTGGACAGGATGAGCGCACCGCCAAGCTGCGAGTGCTCGTGGTCGATCCGAAGGCGCGAGGGCACTCGCTGGGTCGACGTCTGGTCGGGACCAGCGTCGATTTCGCGAGGCGAGCGGGCTATGAGCGGATGGAACTCTGGACGGTCGACTCCCTGACTTCAGCTCGTCGCGTCTACATTGACGCCGGATTCGCGCTGGACACCGAGTGGTCGAGCCGCCTGTTCGGAAAAGATCTGGTCGAACAGACCTGGTCACAAACTCTGTGAGCGCGCCACGGCCTGAGCTGGCGACAGGCTCTGCCCGTCGAGTCCAGCTCCTCGACGCCGCATACGCCTACATCGTCGACAACGGGGCAGCCTCCCTGTCGCTACGACCGTTGGCGACCGCGATCGGGTCGAGTCCGCGTGTGCTGCTGTACTTGTTCGGCAGCAAGGATGGACTCATCCAGGCACTGCTGCAGCACGCTCGCGCCGACCAGATGGAATCGATGGCGGGGCGCGTAGTCCTCGCAAAACAGCCTGCTGCACGGGATATCTTCGCCGTTGCACGAGCGGTGTGGGAATGGCTGTCCACGCCTTCGCAACGACCGGTACTGGCATTGTGGGTCGAGGCTTACGGTCGAGCGCTCACCGACCCCGACGGCCCGTGGAGCCTGTTCGCGCAGGGGACTGTCGACGACTGGCTGACGATGCTCGCCGAGGCGCAACCGACAGGCGTCCGGCAAACGTCGAAGGCCGAAAGTGAACGGACGGCTGTTCTCGCCGTCCTCCGTGGCGGTCTCCTCGACCTGCTGGCAACCGGCGACGTCCGACGAACCACAACCGCTGTCCACATGGCTCTGGACTCTCTGGCTGGACGAGTCGTGCCCGAGGGCCCGCAGTAGTGGGTGATCGGCGCGGGTTAATACAGCAGATGAGTATGCAATCATCTACTTGACATAATATCTATTATCGGCTAAAAACGAGGCTAGTGGAAGGCTAGTATTGCGGCTATCATGTAGCCATGACGACAGTGCCACTCGGTGAAGCTAAGGACAAGCTCTCCGCGCTGGTCGACAGCGCCGAGAGCACGCACGACATCATCACGATCACCAAGCACGGCAAACCCGCCGCGGTGCTGATGTCGGCCGACGACCTCGAATCGCTGCACGAGACGATCTACTGGCTCTCACGCGCCGGCGTCCGCGACGACGTCGCTACCGCAGACGCCGAGTACGCGGCCGGTGAGACCGTCTCCATCGACGACCTGCGCGCCGAACACGGCATGCCGCCGAAATGAGCGACGCTCCGACAGACTCGTCCGCCCCGTACCGGGTTGAGGTCGCATCCCCAGCTCGACGCGACCTTCAACGACTCCCATCCCGGATCGTCCACGCCGTCATCGAATTCATCTCCGGGCCGCTCGCCGAGAACCCCCACCGGCTTAGCAAGCCGCTGCGCGACGACCTCGCAGACCTTCACAGCGCCCGCCGCGGCGATTATCGCATCCTGCTCCGCATCGACGACCCCAACCACACCATCGTCATTGTCAGAATCGACCACCGAGCCCACGCCTACCGCACCTGAGTCTGGTGCGTTGAATTCTCAACCGACCCGGCGGTACTTCCTGTGCATTGCCTGCTTCGTCGTTCCAAGGAGCGTGCCGATCTCTGCCCACGACAGTCCTGCCAGGCGTGCCCGCCGCACCGCGACTTCCTCCTCGCGGGCAATCTCCCGTCGCCAATCTGCGACTCGGGAAAGCTGCTCGATTGGTGTCTCGTCGTCGTCGCCGCGGTCCAGTCCAGTCCTCATGCAGACCAGCGTGCCCGTGTCTCCGCGATCCGTCAACATTGGTTGACGGAAACCAGTTTGAATCACTGCTCGTCGTCAGTACCCGCATTCCTGGGCTGTCGACCAGCTCTAAGACCTCATCATCGCGCTGCAACGCCAGGTCAGCATGATCATCGCCGCCTCAAGACCACTTGTAGTGGTGACGATGGAGTGATCGTAAGCGGAACACGCACTATCCATCACCGCTGTGCGAGCTGTCAGCCTCGCCATCGGTGCTATCCGGGGGTCCCGAGCGACGGTCCGGCCAGTTGGAAGGGTCGGGCAGCAAGCTGCGATCACCACCGAAGGCATCGCCGAGCCCGAAACCGCCATTGCGAATGGCCATATCCAGTCCTGAAGACTTCCACAACCTGGAAGCCACGTCATCGAAAGCTCCAGGGTTGGTCTTGCTTAGCGACAGCAACGCGTCGTTCAGAGCACCCTCTTAGCGAAGAATGCCTGTGCGGCGACGACTCCGACTGCGAACGAGCTGCAGCACGAATGGCCGAGGCCCACCTGCCTAACGCCCACCAGCTCCTGACGATGCTCGCCGACACCCTCGGCTACAGCCTCACCAAGCGGTAAGTAGGAACGAAGCCTCCCGCTGCCCGGACATCCCAGGCAGCGGGAGGCTTTCGCTCATACGTGGTTATGCCTGCGTGAGGCGGTCCTCGCGCTCGCGGACCAGTCGCACGATCCCCTGGAACACGCGGTACCCGCGTGCCCGCTGGTACCCGCTCACCGCTCGGTCGTACACCGCCGCGACCGGAAGGGTCTCCGACTCCAGACCGCGGTCCTCGACCAGCTCCTCGTAGATCGAGTTGAACGGAGCGATCCAGTTGTTCAGGCGGCGATCGGGACCGTAGTCGCCCAGCCGGTACACCGACTCCCGCGAGACGAACCCGCCGTTGCGGATGAGATTTTCGCGCTAAACAAGTTCTCTTACGAACCGGCCCTCGGTGCCATAGATTGAGCCGGGACTCACCGTAAGGTGGGTCGATGGTAGCCACTTTCGCCGTATCGCGTGCAGGCAAGGCCCAGGTCGTCGCCGCCGCTATCATCGGCTTCGTAGTCGGGATGTTCGTCGTGATCCCGCTCGCCCATCTGACACGGAGCTGGCTGGGCTTGTCGGAACCCACCGCCGCGCCCCTGGATGCACCGGTGGACAGGCCGCTCATCGCCACGTACTGGGTTCCGTGGTTGCTGGCATGGGCGGTGCTACTCCTTCCCGGGATCGCGGTTATGCTCCCGGCACGCACCCGTTGGGCTGGCTGGGCGTACTCGCTCGCGGCTGGCGTAACGGCCGGAGTGATCGCGCTACTCGGGGCATGGACCGATTGGGGCTTGGGATAGACCTTGTCGATCAGGACTGCTTCTTGCAACTCGCCCTAGTTCAACACGTCCCGTTACCAGTTGAAAAATGCTGGGGGACAGGGCTTTAGCTAGCCAGATAGACATAGGCCCGTCGGCGTCACAGGCCGAGCTGCTGGCGCAGCGTGGCGAGGTCCTGTTGAGCGACGTCGAGGATCTCGGCGGCCGCCGGCGGGCAGTATCTGATCGCCTTGTCGTTTTCCGTGATGACCAGGTGGGTGTCACCGGCCAGGATGAAGTGGGCCTTCTTGCCTTTGCGGTGGGCGGCGCACGGACGCTCGTGATTCGTGCGGGGCGTCTCGACACGGACGTGGCGCAGGATCGCTTTGGTGGTGGGCATGCTGACTCCTTTGGGGCACGGTACGGGTGAGGTTTTACCCGCGTTGGGACAGTTGGGATCTCAACGTGTCGCGGACGGTGTCGGCGATCTTGTCGATGCGTTCGAAGATGGTGGTCAACTGCTCGCCCGACCACTCGCCGCGGGTGCCGTTGGGCATGCCCACCGCCTCGTTGATCGCCGCGGCCAGACGGCGGATTGCGATGACCGTGTTGTGCTGACGCGGGCCGCCCGTGACGGCCATCAGCTGGTGACCCCGGGTCGGGAGGTCGAGGTCGGCCAGAATTCGGTTGGCGACCGCCTTGGTGCGCTGGTTGACCCGGGTCTTGGCCGATTGTCGTGCCCGCTGCGGGGAGACCGGGATCGGCTGCGGCGCAGGGGGTGCGGCTGCTGCCTGCTGCGCCAGCAGGCGTTGGCGTAGCTGCTCGCGGTCAACGACGTCGCCGACACGAATGCCGGGGGCGACTTCGCGGTTCAAGATCTCGTCGAGGACCCGGTCGTCGGTGGGATCAAGGTAGGTCTGCTCGACGAAGTCGGTGAGGATCTCGTTGTCGACGAGCATGCCCTCGTCGAATCGGCGGGCACGCGGTTCGCCATCACCGTTGCCATCGCCGTCATCGTCGGTGGTGCCGGCAACCCATCCGTGCACCAAGGCTTGGTCATCGAGGTCGAGTTCGCGGAATTCTGACCAGCGGGCGTCGTTGTTGAGTCCGATGTGGGACACGATGTGGCCCTGGTTGTCGGGGTGCTCGGGGGCCGCCTCCTGCACCACGCGCATCACCCGGCCGACAAACTGGATGTAGGGCGCCAGGCTGCGGAAGGGCCGGAAGATCGCCGCGACACTCAGGCGCGGGTGGTCGAAGCCCTCACCGAGCATCTGCACCTGCACGACGCAGTCGAGCTGCCCTTGGCGCAGCCGTGCGATGACGGCGTCCTGGTCGTTTTCGTCCATGTCGGAATGGATCTCGGCCGCGCGGTATCCGCATTCGTTGTAGATCGCGGCGACCTGGCGGGCATGGTCGACCGAGCAGGCCGCGGCGATGATCTGGTGCTGGATACCGGTCTGGGCGCGCATCCGGTCACACGCCTGGATGCTGGCCTCCACGATGTGGCGGTTGCACTCGGTACTCAGCGCCACGCCGCGGCGGAACCAGGCCTCCTCGCGCAGTTCCAGGACTTCGTCGAGGGTGTGGCGGCGGGTGTCGTCACGGTAGGTGAAGTACAGCTCGGCGGGGGCGACGTTGCGGGAGTGGATCTGCTTGATGTAGCCGGTGATCATCGCCCGGGTGAACGGGTACCGGTAGACGATGTCGCCGTGCAGCTGCTGCTGGTCGGAGCGAAACGGGGTGGCGGTCAGGCTGACGACCTTGGCATTGGGGAAGCGCCGGAACACCTTCTGCCAGCTTTCGGCGGCAGCGTGATGGCCCTCATCGACCAGGATCATGTCAAAAAAGTCCTCCGGGAACTGCGGAAGCCACCGGTCGGCCTGGCTGGCCAGCTGCTGGATGTTGCAGACCACGAAGTCACTTTCGATCGCGTCGTGGACGTTGGCGTTTGGCCCGTCCAGGACGGCCATCCACGGCCCTGCGGTGAAATCCGACAACACCCGACACTTGGTCCAGAAACACTGCGGGCTGGTGATGTCCACGGCATCGGCGACCCCCTTACGGATCGTCAAGTTCGGCGTGATCACCAGCGTGCGACCACGGGCGATGCCGAAGGGCAGAGTCGCCATGATGCCGGTCTTGCCGCACCCGACTGGAATCTGCACGATCGCCGGGGTGGCGTTCTCAGCGAAGTGCTCGCGCACAGCACGGTGGGCCTCGCGCTGTGGCTCCCGCAACGCCGCGTTGGCCTCGACGTCCGCGTTGGCGGTGACGAACACACTGCTGTTGGCGCCAGCCGCGGCGGCCTCCTGGGCACGGCGATACTCCAGCCGGAACGGCTCCAGGTCGGCGCGCCGGTAATACCGGTAATCACTGCCGGGGCGCCGCAGCGCAGGCAAGGTGCCGTCACGATCCCATCGCCGCAGCGTCTGGGCGGACACCCCGAGATAAGCAGCCGCCTCCGCGACTCGCAGAAAACCTTGTTCAGCCATGATTAAAACTATACAACATTATACAACTCTAACAAGTATCCACTGCGTATATTGCCGCGCGCAAATGAGCTTCAACCTCGACACACTCTCCCGCTCACACGTCAGGTCACCTGGACGGGCCGGGCCCTCGAGGCCGACAAAGTCACCACAGCGTCCCGCTACATCAGTCGGGCAGGTAGGTGCGAGGCAGGAGTGCCGAAGTGATCTGCGGTACCCGATTTTCGTTGACGTAGATCACACATTGCAGATAGCGTGTCCACCACTTGCTGGTCTTGGGGGGCGAGTGAAGGTGGTGACGGTGCGTAGGTTTGGTATTGCCCTGGCCTCGTTAGTAATTGCCGCATTAATGTGGATCGGCGCAGGCGCGGTACGCGCGGACGTCTTCCATGGTTACTGGATCTACGGGAAGATCCACGAGGAATACGAACAAGCCGGTGGTTACAACTTCTTCGGCAACGCCACCATCCCCGAGTCAAACACCCAGAACGGCGGCAAGTTTCAGAAGTTCGTCAAGAACAGCTCGATCTACTGGCACTCCGCCGTGGCCGGCGGGCATGCCAACCAGATCGGTGGACTTATTCGCGATGCGTGGGGCCGAGTAGGTTGGGAGACTGGGTATCTGGGCTATCCGATCACCCGCGAGTTCGGCGTCAACGGCGGGCGCGCGAATCACATGGTGGCCGGGTCGATCTACTACTCGGCCACGACCGGAGCTAAAAACGTGTGGCTGGGAATCCGCGACGTCTGGGCCGATTCAGGCTGGGAGAACGGGCGATTCAAGTTTCCCACTGAAGACACCCGCACCACCACCTGCTCGGTCTGGGCGCAAGACTTCCAGGGCGGCACTGTGCTCTACAAGGACACGGGCGTCGGCGGCTACTTCCTACCCAACAACGACGTCGATGGGCAGCGCCTCGCCTACAGCACCGGCGGCGGTTTCCTCTACGGCGCCGAGCTGCAATCTGCGGTGAACTCCTGGAACCAACTCAGTCCTATCACGGTCGCGCCGGTAGGTGTGTTCGAGGTTGCCGATGTGGCGATCTCGACGGAAAACCGATCCGATGTGAGCTGGTCTGGGCTGCACACGCGCTACAACGCGCCGCTGACCAGCACTATCCAGATCAACATGCACTACGTGCAGGGCTACTCATCGGCGAGGAGAGCGGGGGTGATCGCCCACGAGATTGGGCACGCACTGGGACTGTTCCACACCTGCTCCAACGACCTGATGGCAGATAATGACGGGGCCCGCGGAACGTCCTACACGCCCACTGGGGGGTGTCAGATGGTCTGTGTAAGTCCGGTGCTCATCAGTGAGAGGACAATCTATGAGCATGGCGTTAGACGACAAGCAGCACGACGACGGTCAGCAGCTGCCTGAGCTGGCTGAGCCGCGTTCGACCGCGGAGGTGGCCGAGGCGCTGGAGGCCTCGGGCATGGTCGATGAGTTGTTGGCCCAGATCGATACCGGCCAGGTCCAGATCACCGGCGACGGC
>NZ_SCOC01000035.1:0-48233 GCF_005502615.1 Gordonia sp. ALPHA1B1
TCGACCGGAGTTCCGGGCCGACACATCTCGCCCATGACAGCACCGTCAGCCACGAAGTAAGTCAGACCCAAACCCGGTCAACCACCCACACCCATTCTCACTGCCACGAAGGGTCCCGACACTGACCCCAGCGCCCCCACAACCCCCGACGAATTCGCCGGCTTCGACGACCTGCCCACCGTCGCGAACCGCGCGGCAACCCACACGCCGAACGCACCGCGCTTCGACGGCGACGTCAGCGAGCTGCCCGACCGCGCGTGCTGGGCGCTGCAGAACCTGTTGACCCGCCGCTACATCAGCGGCGACCGGCAGCCGCAGCTGTGGTCGTGGGTGGCCGAGTACCAGGACGTGCTGCGCGGTCGTCTCTCCGAACTCGACCTCCGGCTACGCATCGTCGACGAGCTGCAGGTCGCCTTCGTCGAGCAGGCCGGCTACGACTCCCGCTGGGGCCGAAAGATTCTCAAGCGCGAGACGATTCACACCTACGACGCCATCCTGGCGTTGCACCTGGCCAAGTACGTGCGCGCCGCCCGCGACGAGCCGGTGCTGATCACCCGCGAGGAGATCCACGAGCTCTTCGCGGGCGTCACCAACACCATCGACCGCGACCTCGCGCTCTTCGACAAACGCATCGAACGCGCCCTCGACAAGATGGAGGAGCTCGAGTTCCTCCGCAAGCAGCGCGACGACGCGGACACTTTCATCGTCAGCCCGGTGATCTCCGCGGTGATGACGGCGTCGGTGATCACCGATCTGCAAAGACAGTTCGAGCAGTTCATCGGTTCCGGTGACACCGGGGAAGTGCCGCCGGAGGACCTCGCCGACGAGCCTGCCGAACGCGACGACGACGCAGCCGACCTCGACGGGGCCTACGGCGAGAACGACGAAGGAGACGACTGGTGAGCGGGCAGGTCGACCAGTACCACCTGTCCCGGTTGCAGCTGATCAACTGGGGCGTGTTCGACGGGTATCACTCGATCCCGTTCAGTCCCAACGGTTCTCTAATTACCGGTTCGTCGGGTAGCGGTAAGTCGTCGTTGCTCGACGCCATCTCGCTGGCGTTCTTGCCAGATCATCGACGCAACTTCAACGCCTCGGGCGATGCGACGGCGGCCGGATCCTCCAGCGGTAAGCGCACGGTCGGCAAGTACGTGCGCGGCGCGTGGGGTGAGCGGCGCGACGGCACCAACGCCCACCGCGAGATCATGTACCTGCGTGGCACCGGCCCGGCATGGGCGGCCATCGCGGTCACCTACACCTCCAGTTCCGGCGAGGCCATCACCGGCCTGGTACTGAAATGGCTTGCCGCGGGCAAGATGACCGACGCGCACAGTTCGTACTTCATCTACGACGGTGACGCCGACATCGTCGAGGCCTGCAACGAGTGGGCCGCCAACAACTACAACTCGGCCAAGTTCCGCGACCGCGGCTGGCGTGGCGGCCCCGGCGAGGGCAAGTACCTCTCGACGCTGTACTCGCTCATCGGGATCCGCGGCTCCGACGCCGCGCAGCAGCTTCTCGGAAAGGCAAAGTCGCTCAAGAGCGTCGGCGGTCTCGCGCAGTTCGTGCGGGAGTTCATGCTCGACGCCCCGACCAGCATCGTCGGGATCGCCGACGCCCTCGACCAGATCGATCCGCTCGTCGAAGCGCGCGAACTGCTGGACGTCGCCCGCCGCAAGCGCACCATTCTCGGCAACATCGAGGAGGTGCACGAGCGGTACGCGGGGGAGGCGGCCACCTTCTCGGTCCTCGACACCATCGACAACACCACCATCCGCAGCTACGTCAACAACCTGCGGATCCACAACGCGCAGCCCGAGGTCGCCGACCTCGACGACCAGATCACCCGTCTCGACGGTGATCTCGCCGCGCTGACCACCCAGCACGACCAGCTCCGCCAGGACCACAGCCTGCTGCTGTCCCGGATCGCCACCTCCACCGGCGACCTCGCGCCGCTTCGCGAACAGCTCGGTGGTGCACAGAAACTCAGCACCGAGGTCACCGCCCGACGCAACGCGTATGAGGACAAGGTCTCCGCGCTCGGCTTCACCCCACCCACGCGGGCCGAGGGCTTCTGGCTGCTGCGCGAGGAACTCACCGAGGAGGCCGCCAAGATCGACGGCCAGCTCGACGCCGGGCGCGCCCACTACGCAGAGGCGCTGGCCAGCGAGGTCGCCGCGCGTACCCGCCGCGACGCCGCGATGGAGGAACTCGGCCGCGTCGAGAACGCCGGCTCCGCGCTGCCGCGCACCGAACACGAGATGCGCCGCGCCATCGCCCACGGACTCCAGATCGACGAGTCCGAGCTGAAGTACGTCGCCGAACTCGTCGAACTCGATCCCGACGAAGAGCGCTGGCGTCTGGCCGTCGAGAAGGTGCTGCGCAACGTCGGCCTGCGTCTGCTGGTGCCCGACAAGCACTTCCGCGCGGCCCTGCGGTTCGTGAACTCGCACGACATGCGCGGCCGGATCCAGCTGCACCAGGCCGACTCCCGCCCGATGCCCGTTCTGGAGCCGGGGACCTTGGCGTCGAAGCTGCGTCCCGTCGACGCCTCGCACCCGTGTGCCCCCGAGGCGATGACGGTCCTGTCGAAGCTGGGCAACCACATGTGCGTCGACAGTCCCGGCGAGTTCTCCCAGCATGCCAAGGCCGTCACCGACCAGGGCCTGCGCAAGGATTCGGCGAAGCTCGCGGTGAAGGACGACCGCCAGCAGCTGCGGCGGTCACAGTACATCTTCGTCGGCGACGTCGCGTCGAAGATCGCCGCACTCCGCGACGAACTCGATTACGAGGAGCGGGCGTTCGAGGATGCCCGCCAGGATTGCGCCGAGCTCGACCGTGAACGCAGTGCCAAGGAACGACGCCGCGACGCGTATCGCCGTGTGTGCGAGCAGTTCACGCAGTGGAACGAGATCGACGTCGATTCCGTCGATGACCGCGTCGACCAGCTCACCGATCAGTACGACCTGCTGATCGAGGAGAACCCCGACGTCGAAGCCCTGCAGCGCAAGGCCGAAGACCTGTGGGAGCAGGTGCGCAACGCGATTTCGCAGGCCGCGCTGGTCAAGGACAAGATCGCCCGCCAGGATTCGCGGCGCACGCAGCTCCTCGACCTCATCGACCGGCTGAAGCCCGAAGACGTTCCCGCACAGGCGGAGAAGACCCTCGACGGTTTCCGCGAGGACCTGTCCGCGACCCTCGACGTGCTCAACCCGGAGCCGTACCGCCAGGAGATCGTCAAGGCCGCAAGCCGCGAGCGCGACCGTATGCGTTCAGATGCTCGACGCTCCCGTGATGAGCTGGCTCGCATCCTCGACACCTACGACGAGGAGTTCCCGGACGCCATCCCGAACGACAGCGACGACTTCGACGAACGTCTGCACGACTACGTCGCCGTCTGCCGCCGCATCGACGAGCGTGAGCTGCCGGCCGCCTACGAGCGGATGCGCCGCCTCATCACCGAGCAGGCCCCGGGCGCGATCCTGGGTTTGCACATGGCCGCCGACGCCGAGGAACGACGCATCGTCGAGCAGATCGAGCGCGTCAACACCGGCCTGGGCGCGGTCGCCTTTAACCGCGGCACCCGCCTGCGGCTGCGACCGGGCCGCAAGAAGCTCGCCGCGGTCGAGGAACTGACCGAGAAAGCCCGGCAGATCTCCAACCGCGCAACCGCGGTCAGTTTCGGCGACGAGCAGGCCATCCTCGAGCAGTACTCCGACATCCTGCTGCTGCGCGAACGCCTCGCCGGCAACACCCCGGAGGACCGCCAGTGGACGCGCGACGCCCTCGATGTGCGCAACCGCTTCGACTTCTACTGCGAGGAGCACGACGCCGAATCGGGGGAGACCATCCGCACCTACTCGAACGCCGGCGACAACTCCGGTGGCGAGCAGGAGAAGCTGATGGCGTTCTGCCTCGCCGGTGCGCTGAGCTTCAACCTGGCCAGCCCCCACGGCAACGACAACCGGCCGATCTTCGCTCAGCTGATGCTCGACGAGGCGTTCTCCAAGTCCGACCCGCAGTTCGCCCAACAGGCGTTGAGCGCGTTCCGGAAGTTCGGGTTCCAGCTGATCATCGTTGCGACAGTCCAGAACACCAGCACGATTCAGCCATACGTGGACAACGTCGTGATGGTGTCGAAGACAGAGGCTGGGCCGGAGTTGCGGCCGGTTGCTACCGCTACGTCGACAGGGATCAGAGCGTTCTCGGAGCTGAGGCGGTCGGGGAGTCAGTTGCCAGTGTGAGTGTCCCTACCCGCCGACATCGAAGGTCGAAGGGAAGGCGTCCTTGAGCCTCGGCGTACACCCAAAAGGACACAGTATTCACGCTTTCTGGCGCGCCTGCGTTGCAGGCCAGACCTCCTCCATCAGGTTGCAACCCTGCTAGTTCCGTCACAGCAGGTCGGCGCCGAGTCATCGAAACCGATGGGCGGGGACTGTCGGTCGTTCTGCCCGAAGGAGGGTCCTATCTTGACAGCTGCGTGAACAAGGTTCACACTAGTCCTTACGTGAACATTTTTCACAGGGGAAGGCGATGGCGGACGAACTCGTCGGACTGGCGGAGGTTGCGGAACTCGCAAAAGTAGGCCGCAACGTGGTCGCAAACTGGAG
The DNA here is from genome assembly GCF_005502615.1 of Gordonia sp. ALPHA1B1. Taxonomy (NCBI): domain Bacteria; kingdom Bacillati; phylum Actinomycetota; class Actinomycetes; order Mycobacteriales; family Gordoniaceae; genus Gordonia; species Gordonia sp. ALPHA1B1. Next base: position 4,611 of record NZ_SCOC01000035.1, read on the forward strand.
AAACAGGGATGATCGCTTTCCGACGCCTGTGGCTGAGTTGCGGAGCGGTCCCGTATTTAGTCGCGGATCTATCGATAGGTACTTACGAAGAAGGGGTAGACACATGGCGAGTGTTATTTCGACAATAAACCTAAAGGGTGGGGTGGGAAAGACTACAACTACCATTGGTTTAGCGGAATTACTGGCGACGCAATTCAAGAAACGCGTTCTGGTGATTGATCTCGATCCGCAAACCAACGCAACTACTGTGCTAATCGGCGAAGAGAAGTGGCGCAAACTCAACGACCACGGTTTCACCTTGGCCTCACTGTTCGAGGATGCCTTGCGGGCAGAGGGGGAGGACAGTCGATTCGTATTGGAGAAGGTTTTACAGAAGAACGTCAGCCCAGTTGCGGAAGTCCGCAACGTTGACTTACTTCCTTCGTCCCTGGACCTGATTGACGTCCAAGACCGTTTAGCCTCAATGTCGTCTGGCAAATTCTATTCGAACAATCCAACTGATCTTCTTCGTCGTGCTGTGAAACCGATTCTTGATAACTATGACTACGTGCTTGTTGATTGCCCGCCAAACCTCGGGATTGTCACTTTGAATGGGCTCAGGATTAGCGATGGCTACATCATCCCAACGATCCCAGATGTGTTAAGTACATACGGAATTCCCCAGATCCAATCGCGAGTAGAGGCTTTTGCGCACAATCTTGGAGACACGATCCATGAATTAGGAATCGTCGTCACCAAGTACAGGGCCGCTTCCACCGTGCACAACGCGACCATTAAACGTCTTCGCGAGAGTGATGACTTGCCGGTTGTGTTCGATACGGTAATACCCGAGGCGAACGCCATAGCCGGGTCCGCGGAGTTTGCGGGCACGTCTACCCTCCGCCAGAAGTATCAATACCAGGGAGGTCACGAAGTTTTTCGGACCTTGGCTGGCGAGTTCATCAAGGCAGTCGAGGATGTGACATGAAAAAGGAAATGGATGATTCTTTGGTTGTAGACAGTGCGGCCGCCGCATTGGCGGCGTTACATAGAAAGGATCCGAATCTCGCAAAGTGTTTGGCTCGATTGACGGAAGCCGTGGCAACCGAAGCGATGCGTAGTCCTAGATTCGCGACTGCGATCGCCGGCGCGCTCGTGTCGGATGAAGAGCTGGTGAACCCGTCCAAACGAATCGGACGCCGTTCGCCGGGTGTGCTCAATCCATTCGAAGTGTACGCGGACTCGGGAGAATTAGGCCTCCGTAGCCAGCTTGGTGCTCTCAAGTTGGATGAGTTACGTGACATCGTTGCTGAACATGGAATGGACCACGATCGTCTAGCGATGAAATGGAAAACCCCTAGCCGGGTGATTGATCGAATTGTTGAGAAGGTCTCGTCACGGACAGCTAAGGGCTCTGCATTCCGCACGTCTACAGAATCATCGCACGGCCGTGATGCCGACCGAGGCACTGGAATGAGTCTTCGGACCCATGAGAACTCGGATTTGCCTCCCGAAGGGCATTGAACCTAGCGGTGGGTAGATTTGTGGTTTTCACTGTCCTGGGCTCTTAGCAACGATGCAGCCAGACCGTTACCGAAACGGTATCCGTGAAGTTGACAACTCGTAAATAGACCGCTGAAGGCGGCGTGTCATCCGGGGCCGCTCTCAGAGGAGACGAGATCAAACTCGCACGGCAGCGGCTCTCGTGTGAACTGCAATTCACGAACCTTCCGGTCGGGCCTCAGAGTTGGGCTACAAGATCACCACTTCCCGCACGAGCTGGGACACGTGATCAATATTGCCCACCCCGATCATCGCAGCCCCTCCGGGCCACGCCAGTGCGGTTTCGCTACGGTCAGGCACAACCTCGGAGGGACCGATCACGTAGGACCATCCGTCTGTCGCGAAACCCGACCGCGCCTCTATTAGGTACGACGACGATTGGTGGTACCCATCTCGGCCCACATAAGTGCCGTCAATGCTCCACTTACATTCGAACATCAATGCTCTCGATCCCGCCCGGCAGAGCATCACGTCAGCTCCGATCGTTTTACGGGCGACGTTCACAGCAGACGTAGCAGACCAGTAGGGCGATTCGACACCGTACCGCTTCGCGGCGCCTGACGCTTCGAACCAAAGGTCCCAAACGTCCTGTCCTATCGCGACTTCAAATTGCGGACCAACTGACTGGGATGCGCTCAGCGGGGCCTTCCACCGGACGCGTCCATTTAGCCCACGCAGTGCCTGGAGAACCTCGCCAAGGACAGACAGGTGGAACAGGCGCCACTGCAAGTCCGGGATCGGTTCAATAATTTCGTACGCGAGGAACTCGAGGTCGGTCTCTGCTCGTACGAGAGCGTCTGACACCACCGCGAGCGTTGACCACGGTGCGCCGGAGCCGGCAAGCGACCGAATGTCGAGGCGATCAGGGCGTACGGGTTCCACGTCATCAAATTCTAGGTCTACTACCGCCGCCATCGATGTGATGTACGGTTCGATCTGTTCCGCGAGTAGCTTCGACGTCGGCTGGACTCCATGCAACATTGCGTCCAACCGACGAGCTACCCACACCAAGACCTGCACCGTAGTTTCATCGTGCGTACGCGACCGGGGGTTCCCGACCCAGGCGGACGGCGGCCACCCAAAGCGCCGCGCCGTCGAAGCCCAATCCGTCGGCCTTAGCGGCCGGGAAGCCACCTCGCGCGACAAGGTCGCAGCGATCGGGACATGCGGCAGCCATTCCGATGCGACCAGAGGAAGGCGCTGCAGGTCGGGCGTCATCCTTTCGAGGAGCACTCGTGACGCGCGACGTTCAATATCACGCGCGGACCACTCAAACGAAGTATCCACGCTGCCCGCCGCGCCGAGGGCCTCATATATCTGGCCGTCACTGGTCCATCCTCGGAGCAGTTCACTTAGACCTCGGCGTGGAAGGGCCGGCATTCTTAACTGAGAACGTTGCGTTGCTTGGCTACCCATATCCACTGTCCGTGCGGAAGGCCGTTCTCATCGGTCACGATTCGTTCTTGCAGCGCATCGAAGGTGCGATCGTCGAATCCGGCGAGGTAACGACCAACGCCCATCACGTATGCCTCAGCTAGCAACTCCGAAAGAAGTGGGGTGTCGACACCTTCTGAGTCTTCTGCAGGCCAAACGGCGTCATCGGGTGTCGGAGGCAGACCGGCCAGCAAGTAAGACGCCATACGCAGGAACACAGCTGGGCCAAGTGCGGTGGCGCTATCCGCCAGGTGCGCGGCATACAGACCCGAGATCGCCGCAACTGCGTCGGCGGCGAGGCTCACGAACGTCTCCTCAAGCAACTGTGTGAACTGCCCTGGCTTGATCGCCGGCACAGGGATGACGACAAACCGCCTAGACAGCGCCTGACCGAACCTGAACACTCGCTGCGCGTCTTGCGGGTTGTAGGTTCCGAACAGACGAAAGTCGGTACCCGCTAGGTAACGTAGCTGATCCGGGTCGTCGATGACGGTCGACCGCTGGCCCTTGCCCCAGCCGATGTGGATCGCGGTCCCGCCGTGAGTCTCGGACCGCCCCACCTCGACCTCCTGATCTGAAAGCCACGTCAGGAGCGGACCCATGATCTTGTCCATGTCGCCGCGATTGGTCTCGTCCAGAATCAGCCAACGGTCCTCATCGATGGCGCTGAGTAACGCGCCGGGTGTCCAGCGCAGTTTGCCGTCCGTCGGATCGGGGGCGAGACCGCCGATGAGCTCGAACGAGGTCCAACTCTCATCGGGGGTTCGCCACATGGGGTCGGGAGCGAAGCCGTCAGCGAAGCCGAATGCCTCGGGTTGTTTGGAAATTTCGGTTAGCGCCCACTTCAGCAACGTGCCCTTACCTGTCCCTGGTGGGCCGACGAGCAGGATGGATGCAGTGGTCTTGATCGCGAGCCGGAGCATCCGCTCGACGCGAGGGTCGACGCTGACGGACGTGGGGGCGGTCCTCGGCGCTGACGTAGTCTGCGTCGACGGCGCCTGTACCACCACCGACTCGGGTGGTCCGAGGCTCTCGGGAATCGTCGTTGCGTCCCACTCGACCTGTCCGAGGAGCGGTACTCCGAGCGGTGTTTGCGAAGTGATGGCGTCGAGCTCAGCTTGAGAGAGGCCCAACCGGTTGAGTAACTCTACCTTCGCGACGGACCAGTCGTCGCCCTCTGCAAATTCATGGTCAAGGAGGATCAGCACAGCTAGTGACTGCCACGCGGGCTTCTCCGCCGGGAGGAGCGCGCCGAGCAAGACTGCTGCGTCAGGAAGGAGACCCCCGCGGATGTCGTGGTTGGCGAAAAGCGTAAGAGACTTCTTGTTCCCACCCCGGGAGTTGTTGTTCCAGACGGTCTTGCGTCCCGTTCCTTCGACCGTCTTCCAGTCGTACCGGAAGGGGGCGAGTCTCCCTAGAGGGATTTCGGGCAAGACGGTGAACACCTCGGGGACTGCCAAGCCGATGTTGCTGAAGGATGGTAGAGCACCGTCCTGGTTCGCGTGCACCCACTTCGCGGAGAGGAATGCCTCGTAGGCGGACGCGTCTTGAGTGGAGTACTGCAGGGATTGGAAGTCCGCTAGGGCGGCGTTCATCGCCTCTGCGCTCAGCCGCATGCTGGTCCTCTTTCATCGACGTGGTGGATACCACCTTCACGTAATGCTGACAGGCTAGAGGAGTCCTAGAGCGCGACACGCGGGCACTGCGAGCGATCGCCGTCGGTGAGACGCTCTAGGGTTGCATCATGAGCACCGGCCGCAGTTCCCAGACTCCTCAACGACGGAAGCGCGTTGCCGGGCCACCCTCCCCAGACTTACCAAACATCTATCCCCGGACAGCGATCGCAAAGTTGGATCGGACGACGTACGCGGAGCGCACAGAGACTTTCCCAATCGAGGCGGTCGCTCCCGTTGTGGGCATGGCTCCGTCGTTCATCCGAAAGGTTGTCGGCAACAAAAAGCGGGTCGATGTGGCGGACATATTGGAATTGCTTGACCAGGACGCGTTCGCGGAAACATTCGTGCCCCGTAGTCGGGTTCTGGACTATTTGTTCTCGAACGCTGATGCGAAGGCCGTAAAGAGGATCGAGCAGTTTTCTGATGAACAGAAGTACAAGTTAATCCATGGCGACTTTATGCAAGTCGTTGATTCCCTTCCTGCTGGAAGCGTGCAGTGCGTTGTTACCTCAACTCCGTACTGGGGAATGCGCATTTACAAAGAGTCCCGCGTCGTCAAGTGGTCCGACGGCGAGGAGTGCGCCTACGGCCACGAGCAAACGCCCGAAGGCTTCGTTCGTCACACAGTCGAGGTACTTCACCGGTTGCGCCCAATACTGACCGAGTCTGCTTCGATCTGGTGGAACCTGATGGACACCTACATGACGCGGACGCAGATCCGAGGGAACGCATACGAGGCTTTGCAGGCGATGGATGGCCGCAACCGAAAGAAATGGGGCGATCACGAGCATCATCGATACAGCGCCGGGCACGCGTACGTAAAAGACGGGGAACAGTGTGGGATCCCGGCGTTAGTAGCCTCTCGGGCTAGCCGAATCGGGTACTTCGTTAAGAGCACCATTACTTGGGCGAAGATCATTAGCCTGCCCGAACCGCAGAACTCCCGCGTGAGCCGTAGCTTGGAGTATGTTATGCACTTCTCGACGCAACGGGCTCCTAAGTTCGAGAAGGAGGCCTACCGCCGCCTAACCGCCAGTATGGGTGGGCGGAATGCTCTCTACGAGGGAGATAAGCTATCCGACGTGTGGGTTCTACCAGTCTCGTCCGGTGGAGATGGCCATGGAGCGCAATTCCCCCTCGCTTTGCCTGGACGGTGCATCGCGATCTCCACCGACGTCGACGACGTTGTGCTCGATCCTTTTGTCGGTTCAGGGAACACAGCAGTCGCTGCGCTTACACTGGGCCGGAAGGTCATAGGCGTAGACGTATCCCAACAGTATCTGAACGTGGCTGAGGAGAAGGTTCGCGAACTTGACGAACGGCTGCCGATCGACACTGCGACGAAGTCTCCAGTGCAGGTTGCGGAGGAGATCTTCCGCAAGACAAGTTGATGGTTGCCCAAATTCACTTAGCAGCGATCTACGCGGTGCGAGACACCGGTGACAGTCGATTCTGCAGTAGATATGGCAGTAGACCGCGGTTGCCGTTCTGGTTCGGTCTATTCGGACATGACGTCCCAACCCTGTTTCCGCGTTCAATTTATCGGTCTGAAGTCCCTGCGGCCGAGGTGATCAGCAGGAGAAGAGACCCTCTTCCAGCAACTGCGTCAACCTGGAGAATGCTTGCAGTGCGGTCCGAGACGGACAACTATTGCAACCAATCAGTTGACGTCTCGGCGCTAACCCGTACAGCTCACGTGCGAGAGCTGCGCCGGTGTCGTAGGCGAGGACGTAGTGTAATTGATTACCTAGGCAGAGGAGCCACGTCTGCCGTCGATGCCGGCGGTGCAAAGCGCTACGGCGGCACAAATGACTTCCCATCGGCGCCCCGGGGACTACGTCCTAGCGACGAGAACGGATGACGATGATAGCCATATCGGACCATAATTAGGTTGCCGCGATCGAGAGACCGCCGACGGCTGATTCGCTTGTCGTCAGAGCTCTTGACGGTTAGCGCACAGATGCCGACCAGTTCCTACGCGGGCCGCAAGACCGCTACGAGGAACTCCGACTTGTCGGTGAACGGGCGGACGTCCCAGGACTCCAGGAGCAGGTCCTGAGCGAAGCCGGCGGTGGCTGCGTTCTCGAGGAACTCGTCGAACGCGTAGTCCCGGCCGGCGCCGAACCCGATCACCGCGCGGCCGTCGTCGCGCAGATGTGCGCGCAACCGCTCGAGGACGGTGACACGGGTGCTCGGCGCGAGGAACGCCATCACGTTGCCGGCCGAGACGATCAGGTCGAACGGTTCGTCGATGCCGCGGGCGGGGAGATCGAGTTCGGCGAGGTCGTTCACCAGCCATCGCGGGCCTGGATGGTCTTCTTCAGCGGCTTGGATGAGGACCGGGTCGACGTCGACGCCAACGACTTGGTGTCCGACCTCGGCGAGGTACCCGCCCACGCGCCCCGGGCCACACCCGGCGTCGAGGATGCGGGACCCGCGCGACGCCATCGTGTCGATGAGCCGAGCCTCGCCGACCAGGTCGTTACCCTCGCGCGCCAGGGTGCGGAAGCGTTCGACGTACCAGCTGGAGTGGTTGGGATCCGCGGCGGACTTCTGCATCCAGATGCTCTGTTCGACCATGCCCGCATTCTGCCAAACGCCGGAATCATCGACCGAGCCGAAACGCAGCGGGGCGTTGGCCGACTGTCAGGTCACTTCTGGCGGAAGTGGGGCGCTGAACGCGGATGCCAAAGGAGACTCAGTACGGCGACTTCGATGACCAACAGCAGGACGTCGAGCGTGCTGGTCACTGACCTGTCGTAGGTTGCTACGGACGTGATCCCGGAGACGATGCCTACCGCGCCGATGACAGTGGCCGCCACGCGTGCCCAGCGGAAACCGCGCAGGTTGGCGTACGCGAGCAGTAGCCAGAGTCCGGCAAGTGCGAGGCAGGACGCGACGATCAAACCGGTCGCGACGTTGGTCCCGGTCTCGCTCGCGACATCTAGTGCGTCAGAGCTCCGATAAGTTGATCCGTCACCGAGGCGAACGGACTGCCGCAGACGTGCTTCTTCCCTGACTGCGTCGACCAACGAGAGCGCGTGGAACATGCCGATGAGCTGGATGCTCGCTCCGGTGATCATCAGTCCGGTGGCCAGCCACACCGTGGACGGTGTGGACGCGGAGCGTGTTCGCAACACTCGTTGCGCACCATGCGTGTCAGTCGTCATGCGATGACAGTAGGGCGGTTCGACGGCAGCGAGAGATCCTGCTGCACAGCGCATTGGCCCACTCCGGTCGGAGCCGTGTGGCGTCCCGAAGCTGCGACTGCACGCCGGTGGCATAACGTCACCGCAGTCCCCATCCGTTCCAGGTGGGTGCTCAGGCCGGCATGAGTCTCGTCGATACGTCGGCGATCGCGGCTTCGAACCTCTTGCGCCCGCCTGCGGTATTCAATCCACGCATCGAACAGTGCAGAATCTTGCCTGCCGGCACGTAGATACCGGCGCGCGTGATGGATGCACGACGCCAACCATCGCGAGCGGAACCACCGAGAAGCTGGACGATCTCGAGATTTGGGAGCAGACTTACCACTTCCCGGGTCCAACGGGCCCCGCGCGCCCGCTCCGCCGGGGTCGATCCGCCGTTCTTCAAACCAGCAACCGGGAACGGCACCACGTTCCAGTGGACGACACTGCGATGAGCCGATCCAATCGGTTAGAGCGCGGACACCCATAACCGGAAGACGGATGAACTGTGCATACGACTCGGAGTTCATGATGGAAGTCCGTGACGCGTTCGATCGTCAATCGCCAGGTTCGCCAAGTACTCAAGCGGGCATTTGGGTGTCTGCCCGGCCACCACTTCGCGATCGGCACGCACGAGGCGCCCGACCCGATTCAATTATGTAGGAGCGGTGAGTCATCCTTCGCCGGGGCTACAAAGGAATATCGGCGATCGTTGCGCGCAGAAACTCAACTGCCGTATTGCAAACTTCGGCAGTCGGAGGTCGCACTATGTCGAATCTATTAACGGTAGTCACAACTACCGCATCGCCAGAACGAACGAAGACCGAGCATGAACCGGGTAGTCGGCTTCCTTGCAGCACCTGCCTACCGCCAACCTCGAGGTCGGGTAGCAGATCGAAAGTGTTCCCGATTCGGTCTTTGTGGCCGCGCAAACCTTGGTCGGGCCGCACGAGGTTACCCACAGACTGACTGATTGACGAAAGAGCGTCATCGACGTAGTACCAACGGCATCCGCGCGCGGTCTGAAAGTCGGATGAAGCGGCGTCTTCCACAGACCCGGGATCGAGTCCAAAACGGATTACCGTCGACTGGGCCACGTAAGTGCATGGTTCGTAGTTCGTAGCATCATTGTTGACGCTCCATCGATTCGGAAAACGATTCACAAAGGGTAAATATCGTCCCTGATCGTCGGTCTGCCTGATTCCCGCGACTTCTCCGCTCGGTTGGGCCGATGATTCATAGACACCCGAGCTTCCCGCCTGCGGCGTACCCGATACCGCGCACGAGCTGATAGCCAACGATGCCGCCGCCAAGAAAACAGAAATGACCAGACGACTCGACTCACTAGGCCTCAATTGACAAGGCGCTCTCTTCGTCCGTGGACGAGATCTGCTGTGAAGCTTGTACGCACTGACTCGCGAGGCTTCGCGCAGTCCTGAGATTCTCATCGATCTGCGTGCTCAGCTGATCAAGTGCGCGGGTGAATGCGTTGAAGAAGTTGTCACCTTCAATGCAATCGCCAAAGTAGTTCGTCGATTCAACCTCGCCCAGGGCTATCGAAGCGGCTGTTAAGTGATGCGCAGCGTCTGAGGCGACGGCCGCGCGTTGCTCCCACGCAAGTCGCTCAGACCGTAGGATCGTGGAACGCCCGTGAGGACTAATCGGCATGTCCGGGACGGGCCTTGGCAGCAACGAGTCGTCTTCGAAGGGCGTACTCACAGGCTTCCTCCCCGTGTCGGGCCTGAGCGTTGGTCTACCTCGACGAACACAGTAGTACGGCTTCCCTGGTCACGACGTCAACCATCTGTCTTGTGAGTTGGCGGACCACTTCGATGATTCACCGCTGACCTCTCCAGCAAGACGGCGGTGAACTGATGTCTGTTGTGGACACCGCCGCGAGAACCTGGACTTCATCATCTAGCATCAACCGGCACACGGTGATGACTGCGGGGGAGTCCGGTGATGACGACATATGTCGATGAGGTGCGGGCGTATTTGTCCGGTTTCGGCGATCCACCTCGGCTCTATGATGCTCTCCGCGATGCCACCCTCGCTGTTCCTCTCGACCTCCACGGACGCCTGTTCACGCTGGTGGAGGCCGGTGTCCCGTGGATGCTGGCGTTCACGACGCCGGAACGCCTGCGTGACTTCGCCGAGCTCACCGACCGCGACCTGGACGAGGTCCGCTACCTCGACGTTCCCGGTCATGCGCTGATCGACCGAGTCCTCGACCAAGCCCCTGAACCCACCGGCCTCGTGGTCGATCCTGCGACACCGTCGACGATGACGTTCCCGCCATCCCGCGAGCTGACACCGCACTGTTACTACGATGGCGAGGGCGAGGTAGTCCGATGACCGACAATCTGAAAGTCGACCCCGCCGACCTCATCAAGGCCAGCGCCGGCATCAACGGCGTGATCAACGGGCTCGCCGACACCGGGGTCGGTTCGGACTACAGCGCCGCGATCGGTCGCGGATACGGCGACCTCGACCTCGACGGCCGCACCATCGGTCACGCCGACCCGAAGAGCGGACTCGAGGAGTACTGCGACCGCTGGGAGTGGGGCGTTCGCGCGCTGGTCACCGGCGCAGCTGAGATCTCGAAAGGACTGGGACTCGGAGCAAGCCACTACGAACGTGAGGAGACGTGGGCAGGCGACCAACTTAAGAACTTCACGATGGATGTAATCGGCGACCCGAGCCTCACCCCGGAAGACCTCACGACCATGTCGTGGGGCGATCTGTGGGAGCACAACAAGAACGCCATCACCGACCCACAGTGGGCCCTGACGCCGGAAGAGATGCGGAAACACCAGGAGCTCGGTCAACAACTCCGACAGACGATGGTCGAGGACCTCGAGACCATCGGACGCCATTCGGTCGATCCGTCGTCGCTTGTCACCGACACGATCGACGGCTTCGAACGCGACGGGTTCACCGCCCCCTCAGCAAGCACCGCCGAGAGCAAACCAGCTGACATGCCGGGGACGAAGTAAGTGGGCCTGTTCGACGTCTTCGAGGGTGGTAAGGAGGTCGTCGGCGGACTCGTCGACGGCGCCACCGAGCTCCTCGGCGGCGGTTTGCGGGCTGTCGGCCTAGACAGCATCGCCACCAACGTCGAAGATCTCGGTGACGGCGTCGCCAACTCGCTGGGCGCCATGCCCGACGAGCAGCAATTAGGGCAGACCAACGACCCCAAGGAGCTGATTCTCGGTGACCCTGCCGGGATCACCGCTCTCGCTGAGAAGTTCACGGGCTTCGCCGGGAATTTCGTCGCGGCGGGTGAAGGGCTACGCGGCATCTCGGTCGGCGACTGGTCCGGCACCGGCGCCGTGGAATTCCGGGATGCCTCCGGCCGACAGGTTCCGCAGTGGTTCGCAGCCGGCGACGCCGCGTCCAAAGCCGCTGCAGCACTCACTGGTTGGGCCGGAGTCGTCACCTTCGCGCAGCAGAAGGCCGCGGACGCCATCCGAATCTGGGAAGAAGGCGAGCGCAAACACGCCGAGTGGGTCACCAAGGCCAACATCTACAACGACGAACTCGACGACTACAAGAACGATCGACGCGACACCCCGCCCACTCATCCCGGACCCAGCCCGCGAGATGGATACCGAGCGGAGGCGGAGCGAGTCCTCAAAGTCGGCCGCGACCATCGCAACTCGTCGGCCCCGGGCGTCAAGGCCGAGTTGAGCGACGCCGCGAACATGGCGCCGCCGATGCCGTCCGCGTTCGATCAGGCGCGAATGACCGCCAGCGACGTCGGGACCGCCGCGTTCACGAGCTTCACACACTTCGAGGCAGGTCTGATCGGGTCGGTCACCGAGGTTGTCAAGGGGCTCAACATGATGCTCCCGCAGAACCCGTACAACATCGCAAACCCCCACCAGTACATGCGCAACTCGGCGACCATGGTCACCGGGATCGTGCACCAGGTCGCCCATCCCGACGAGTTCGTCCGGAACTTCGCCGGATCCGGATGGTCGACGGATCCGTCCCAAGCGCTGGGCAACGTCATCGGCAACACGGTGATGATGATCGCGCCCGGGCCTAAGGGCGGCGGCCTACTGACTGGGTTCACGAAAGTTGGCCGCAACGCCCCGACCCCGTCACCAACTCCACACATCAGCCCGACCTCGTATCACCCAGACGCCCCGCCCGCGGCACCACACCCGACGCCCGTGCCGCACGGATCGTCACCGAACACGCCTGGTGCCAGTCCCAGTGCCGAGTTGCCCGGGCGGCAAGGTCCCGACCTCGCGGTCGACCACAACGCGCCTCCCGTCCCCAGAGCTGACGGTCCCGCGCCGGACGCTCCGGCCCCCGAATCACCTGCGCCCGCCGGCCCACCGAATCCGGCTCCCACCCCCGACGCGGGCACACCATCGCCGGGCGCCGTCGACACTCCGCCCAGCGGGGGTGCACCTGAACCGCCCGCGCCACGCCCCGACGCCGGGTCGCCGGATCAGCCCGTCGCCGGCGGACCTGTCGACGGGCCCGGCCCGCACACACCCAACCCCGAGACCCCGGCACCCGCCCCGAATCCCGAGCCCACGCCCTCGCCTGTGTCCGACGGGCCGGGATCTCCTACGCCGGGACCCGCGGACAATCCCTCTGGACCACGAAACCTGGGTGACGACGACCCGCCGGGACCTAACCGCGGCGACACCACCACTCCCGCAGCCGCACCCGGTGGCGACCACTCACCCGGGCAGTCCACTCCCGGACACAACGCCGTCGACCGCGATGGCGCACCGAACCCGACGCCCCATGAACCGTCGGTGCCCAAGCCCGACGAGCCCGTCGTCGACCGGACCCCAACCCGGCACGACGAGCCGATCGGCGGGCACCCACCCAAAGCCGACAAACCAGCAAGTCCCACAACACCTCACACGCGACCCGACCCAGACGCGCCTGGTCCACGCCCCACGCCGGCCTCGATCCATCCCGACGCGCCGACAACTCGACCCGACGTCGTCGAAACCCCAACGCGCACGCCTGACCACGCCGACACGCCCGCAACGGGACCCGTAGCACCGGTCGCCGGTCACCACCCGGCGTCGACGCCACATGCCACACCCGATCCCGCGCAATCGAAACCCGCTCCGACGCCGGCCGGTCCCGGCGCCCCGGCGCGTGCGGACGCTCCCACGACACCTCCGCGCGCACCCGACCACACCCCGGACCGCACGCCACCTGCGCGCACCACACCGGAATCCGCTCCGCCGCGCGACGTCGATCGCAGTCGCCCGGTCCCGTCGAACGCCCATCACGTTCCAGAACCCAGCGCACGGAACGCGCCGGACCCAACGCCTCACCCGCCACGCAGCGGTCCCGACGACCGGCCGATCCCACCGACTGTGATTCCGGACCGCCCGTTCACACCGGAACGTCCATCGGCGAATCCCCGCTCAGCGAGTCCCGACGCGCCGTCGTCGCCGCGAGACCCCGCACCCGGCAACCGACCGGACGGCGACAACCCGGACGGAACCAGCTCCACCCCGGACAACGACACCGGCGAACCCCTCGACCCCTCGAATCCCGATCGCACCGACGCAGGTTCGACGGAGCGCGCCGACACCAGTGAAGGCAACGAGTCGCCGGACCAGTGTCGGAGCAACGGCGAACCGGTCAACGTCGCGACCGGCGAGTACTTCCTTCCGCTGACCGACGTCGATCTGCCCGGGGCCCTACCGCTGCAGCTCACGCATCGGCACCGCTCTCGATACCGGTGGGGTCGATGGCTCGGACCGACGACACCGTCCACGTTCGACGCCCGCGCCATCGTCTCCGACGACCTGGTGACCATCGTCGACGGCGACGGCACCATGACGAACTTCCCCAAGCCGCAGGCTGACTCCGTGTCACGGAGCGTGAACGACACCGACTGGGAACTGCGGGCAACGGCAACGGACGGCTACCAGCTGACCCATGTCCGCACGCTCGTCAGCTGGTTCTTCATCCCGATCCCAGAGCTCAACGGCGTCGACGTCACGGCCGGGAGCATCGCAGTCTCCGCGATGACCGACCGTCATCACAACCGCATCCGCTTCGTGTTCGACGAGAACGGAAGACCCTCGGCGGTCGAGCATTCCGCCGGATACCGCATCGACGTGCAATGCGACGGCGCTCGAATCCTCGGCTACCGCTTGGTCGCCGGGGTTGACGGCGTTTCGGTCAACCAGCAGCTGTGCACCTTCACCTACCACCGTGGTCACCTCGCAGCGTCGACCAACGCCGTCGGTGCGACAACGTATTTCGGCTACGACGACGCCGGGCGGATGACCTGGTGGCGCGACTCGATCGGGATGGAGTACTGGAACCGGTACGACGACCTGGGTCGTGTGACCATCCAATCCGGCATGAACGGAGTGTGGTCCGGGCGATTTGACTACCAGCTCCGGACAGCGGGTCCAGGATCGATGACGACCTACACCGACGCCGTCGGCGCGACGACGCTGTACGGCATCGATGCAGACAATCGGGTGCGGCAGGAGATCGATGCGCTGGGTCGGATCTCCCGGACCGATTACAACGACAGTCGACAACCGATGGTGCTCACCGGTGCGGATGGACTGTCGACGCGACTGCACTACAACGCTTTCGGTGATGTTGAGCGGATCGTCGGACCCGACGGTGCAGCGACGGAAGTCAGTTACGCGGGTCCGGGACGGCCCGACCGGATCGTCGAACCGGGTCCGGTCACCACGCGTATCGCGTACACCGACAGTGGACGTCCGCTGACGGTGACCGACAATGCCGGCGCGGTCACGTCGTACGCCTACGACGACCACGGCGCGCTGACGTCGCTCACGGATCCCGACGGCGTGATGGTTCGCTACCGCAACAATGCGGCCGGACTACCCACCGAGATCATCGACATGCTCGGCAACACCACGCGGATCAGATACGACGCGTTCGGGCGGCCGGTCGAGGTCGTCGACGCCGAGGGCGCCAGAACCACCGTCGGGTACGACGCGATGGGGAATCGGACCAGTCTCGTCGCTCCCGATGGTGGACAGTCTCGGTGGGAGTACGACGGCGAGGGCAACTGCGTCGCCTACGTCGATCCCGTCGGCGCGACCACTCGTTGGGAGTACGGCCACTACGACCTGCCGGTCGCGCGGATCGATGCGGATGGTTCGCGAACCGCGTTCACCTACGACACCGCACGCCGGCTCGTCGCTGTCACCAACCCCGACGGTCTGGTGTGGAGCTACTCATACAACCCGGACGGGTCGTTGCAGTCCGAGATCGACTTCAATAACGCGACAACGACCTACACGTACGACGCGGGCGGACAGCTCGCAACGCGGACGAACGCGGCTGGGCAAACGGTAGCGTTCGAGTACGATGCTGCCGGTCGCGTTGTCGCTGAACGCAGTTCGGACCCTGTCAACCCCGACTTCGACGGGGAGGTCACCGAGTACAGCTACGACCTCGCCGGGCGGCCGGAAAGTGTCGTCGGCGGGTTCGGGCGGTGGCACTCGACGTACACGGCGGCGGGCATGCCGCTACTGACCGGCGTGAATGACGGATCCACCGATTGGGTGAGCGAATCGGGGTGGACGGGCGCGGGCCGCTTGGCATCGGTCACGACGCCGACGGCGGTGTACACGCGTTACGGCTACGACCCGCGCGGCGTGCTCGACTTCATTTGGACGGCGGGTCGTACCTGCGACATCACCACCAGCGCCTCCGGCCGCGAGCAGCGTCGGCGCTTTGAGGGCACGGCCATCGATTCGTCGTGGGATCCGGTCGGACGGCTCATTGGGCGTTCGATTGCGACGGTCTCTGCCAATCCGGCGACGCTGAACCTCGGTTCGAGTGGATCGGCCGGCGGGGGACCGGAACGCACCGTCGCACGAGCCGAGTACACCTACCGCGCCGACGGCATCCTCACCGCTTCGACGACGACGCTCGCTGATCGCGGCCGGACGGACTACCAGGTCGACGTCCTTGGGCGGATCACCGCGGCGGTCGGCACCGATGGTACTGAGCAACTGACCTACGACGCGACCGGCAACATCACCGCCTACGGGCTTGCTGACTCGCGGGCGGGGACTACGCCGCCGCATGACCCGCAAGACAGCGGCCCGCCTCCGTTCTCTGAGGTACGAGGCGCCGGCCAGCCTCTGCTCCCAGAGGTGCGAGGCGCTAGCCAGTCTCCGTCCCCTGAGGTGCGAGGCGCTAGCCGAGCCTCGAAGGGTCCTCGCTGGCGATACTCCGGCACCCTGCTCGTTGACGACGGCCGGACGTCGTACCGGTACGATCCCGCGGGCCGCCTCACCACGATGAGTCGCAGGCGATTGTCGCGCAAACCCGATGTGTGGCATTACGTCTGGGACGCGCACAATCGGCTACGCAGCGTGATCACTCCCGACGGGACGACGTGGACGTACACCTACGATCACCTCGGGCGTCGCCTCAGCAAGACGAACACGGCGACCGGGGCAGTCACTCGGTTCCACTGGCACGGCGAGCAGCTGGTTGAACAGACAGAGTCAGTGCCGGATGCACCGGACGCCGGAACCAACGCGGACCTAACGGCGACTACCTGGACGTTCGCGCCCTACGCGTACACCCCTCTGGCGCAGACACGCAGTACAGAATCGATTACGGCGACGGACGATGCTGACTCAAGGAACAGCGCACCCGACGCGGACGTGAGCCTCAACCTCGGGTCACCTACGTTCGCGCCGTCCAGGCCGGTCGAGTGGACCCAAACCGAAGTCGATCGAGAGTTCTTCGCGATCGTCACTGATCAGATCGCGACTCCCACAGCCCTCGTCGACCCACACACCGGCGAAGTCGCCGGGCATGCGGCAAGAACGCTATACGGCGAGAGCACATGGGTGGGCTCGTCGACGCCGTGGGCGTTTCCCGGTCAGTACGCGGACTCCGAGAGCAGGCTGTACTACAACCGTTACCGGTACTACCAGCCTGGGACCGGACGGTATCTAACTCCGGACCCATTGGGGCTGACGCCGGCACCGAACCCACATACGTACCCCGACAATCCGGTGATCTACGCGGACCCGCTGGGACTAGCACCGACCGGAGCTTGCTCCTCCAACAACAGCTCGACCCCGGTTGGCCACGCTCTGCCAGGGGGTAGCGGAGGCGGTCCACGCCTGTCCGCTCCCGACCTGGACGCGTTATCCGCAAGCGGTGGGCGCCCGAGCACTGCCAAGAACCTAACCGTGGCTGGGCACAACTATCAGAAACACATGAACCGGCCCGGAAGCTACCTTGAAAAGGTTGGCGGCAAGCATGTCAACGAAGCCGGGCAGAATCACCTAGATGATATCCTCACGTCTCCCGGTATCCGGGTGGTCCGGAAGACCGGCGGGAACTTCCAAGGAGGGACAATTCATATCGCACCTAATGGACATGGCGCGGTCTTCGACGGTTCTGGCAACTTCCAGTTCTTCGGGAGGTTCTGAGATGGATGGCGCCGACACAAACTCGATCGAGCTGCTAAGGCGTTCCGTGGGGATGACCATCCGCGGCTTTAGCTGCTACGAATGGGATAGTGGCGCTGCTGCGGATTTTGTGGTCAAAAAGCCAATGCTCTTCGAGACATTTTGGCCGGTACTTGTCCACTTCGACAACAGTTCCTGCTTGCGCTTATATAGCGAAGTGTCAGCCACGGTAAGAATGACGGTCGAATCCGTCGCGGAACCATTTCCGCCGACCGTCCTAGTGACGGACAGAGTCTCTTCTGTCCGAATAGCAACCGGGCAGGTATCTCTCCTAGAGGTGAAGGAGACACTCTGGGCAGCCACGTTTGTCTTCGACAACGCGGAACCACTAGGTGTCGCTCTTGGTGAAACGAATCTCGACGGCGAGATCGAGATGATCCCGGATTCCTTCTCGGTCATACGCGACCGCCAGATCGCTGAGCGTTACTCTCCTGACGGAAGTCCGAACGGCGCGTGGGGCAGACCGATACCGCATCATTAGCTCTGCCGCACCCGCGGTTCAGCCCTACATTCTGGACGTCTCTGGCCCGGTTGCCGCATCTCTCAGCGACCGGATAGCTCAGGGTTGGAGACGGCAGGCCGAGTCTTAATTCCCGGGGCTGAGTCCAGAGTCGAGCGCCGAGGAAGACAGCGCAACATCAAACCCGCTGCCGGTGAACGACATTTGCGAGTCGTTCGAGCGTGTCCGTCATGCCTGCTCGCAGATCAGACTTGCGGTCCTTGAGTCCGTAGACGGGCCCGATCACGAACCACCCGAACAAGCTCAGCGGTCGGGTCACCTCGTACGACTCGGTGACCAAGGTGCCGCCTTGCTCAGGCTCGAATCGGTAGCTCCACCGAAGCGTGCCGGCGATCTTCTCCGTGCGTTCGAAGGTGAATTCGCGCCCGCGGTCTGCCACGGTGACAACCGGTTTGTTGTGCCAGTCGGGTCCACGGCCAACGCTGTTCCGGGCACGGAATCGGGCGCCCACAGCGGGGCCGGTGGCGCCGTCCAGCCACTCGACATGGGCGATCTCCGAGGACAATTCGGGCGTGCGCGTGACGTCGGAGACGATGTCGTACAGTTCATCGGGACTCGCGTCGATGTGCCGCGAAACCGAGTCGCTCGTGAGTTCTTGCCGCATGACAGTTCCTTTCCTGAGTGCCCCGAGGCCGCCTCAGGGCGAGTAGTGGCGCACCCACATCTGCAGGGCGTCGTCGAGTAGCTGCGTGAAGATGCCTGACTCATAAGTGGTGCCCGGCTCGTTCGATATCTGCTGAGAACCGATGCCCGATACGACAGCGGTCAGCAATCTGAAGGCTTCTATCGAATCGGCCGCCGGGCTCAGCTCACGTTGTGCGACGGCGGTCGCCAGATCCTCGCGGGCCTGGTCCACTATCGCGACAGCGGGCGCGAACGCCGCCTCGCTCGGCTCAAATCCCGGCACCGGGCGCCAGAATAGCAGCGCAGCCAGGCCTGGCTCGAGCATGGACCAACGGACGATCGCACGCGACTGCTCGAGGAGTCGGTCGAGCCCCGGGGCATGGTTCTCGCGGGCCGCGTCGACATAACGGGACAGCTCACGATTGCCAGTCTCGAAAAGGCTGTCGTACAACGCATTCAGCGACGGAAAGTACTTGTACAGCGAGGGAGGTCGAAGTCGCATCCGACGAGCCACCTCGGAGATGGACACCGCGCCGGCCCCGTTCTCGGCGATGATGTCGCGGGCGTGACGGATGGCCTCGTCGGTGGTGAATTGACGCCGCTCGGATCGTCGGGAAGAGCTATACCCCGTAGCCATAGCTACAGGGTATAGCCAGACCCGGAGGCAGACAAGGGCGGTGCGCGAGATCCGGTTCAAAGTTCCGTCGACAATCGCCCCAGCACAAAAGACGATCCCCACCGACGCTGTCGGTGGGGATCGATGTCAAACCAGGGGAGCAACCGTCACGGGTGAACGCCGCGCTTGTTGAGCCAGGCCTGGGGGTTGATCTTGGTGCCGTTGGCGTCCCAGACCTCGTAGTGCAGGTGGGGGCCGGTGGACTGGCCGCGGTTGCCGACGGTGGCGATCTTCTGGCCGGCGCGCACGTGCTGGCCGGGGTGGACGAAGCTTTCGTTGACGTGTCCGAAGACGCCGACCGTGCCGTCGTCCTGCTTCACGCGGACCCACTGGCCGAAGCCGGAGGCGGGGCCGGACTCGAGGACGACGCCGTCGGTCACGGCGTAGATGGGCGTTCCGATCTTGTTGGCGATGTCGACTCCGTTGTGGTGGGTGCCCCAGCGCGGGCCGTAGCCCGAGGTCACGGTGCCGCTGACCGGCTTCACGGCCTTCTTGATACCGGGGAGGTCGGAGCTGCCCGGGCCGAACGCCGACGGCGGCAGGACGTCGCGAGCGAGATCGTCGATCTGGGGCGGCAGAACCAGGCCGGCCGGGAGCTTGACGTTCTCGGGGAGCGCGATCTTCGGCGCAGGCGGGGGAGCGGGCTGCGCCGCTGCCTGCGCGGCGGTGCCGGCACTCAGGCCGACAGCGCCGACGAACGCGGCGAACGCGCCCGTTCGCAGGGCCGTGCGGGTGGTGGAGTGCGACGTGGCACGATGGCGGCCGGGTCGCCGAGTGCTCGACGTCGAGTCGAGCAGGGCGCGGGTGGCGGGGCGCGTCGAAGAGTCGGCGTTCAGTCGGTGAAGAGGCAAAGCGTTGTCCATCTCAGATTAGGTAACAGTTCGGTATCGGCAAGGACACGGCGAAGTTACCTTCCCGGACATAAGCAGACACTGAGAGTCAGCCCGAAGCGCCAACGAAGCCGCAGGTGAGACCCCAAACGAGATCCCGGTCACACAGGGCGTCGGAACGGCATGGCACCGTGGAATCCATGCCCGAGCCCGAACACACCCCCGACGGCCACCACATCATCGTGAACGGCCGCAAGTGGCGGGCGACGGACCCGCTGATCCCGGACGAGCGGCGGTCCGAACTGCAGTCGATTCTCATGGCGTGGCGTCGGGACGTGAAGCGGACGAAGGGCGCACCGGAGTCACGCCACGGCGTGCAGGCGGCGAAGGTTGCGCTAGGGGAGCGCGGGACCCCGTGGTGGGAACAGACCGACGACGAACGTCGCGAGCGATGGGAGGCCCACGTCGCGCAACCCGGCGAAGAAGACTGACCAGCACCTACCGCGGCAGCAGCGACTCCGCGGCATAGCGGCCGGCACGTTCGAAGCTCTCGCTCACCTCGAAGCCGGGGTCGATCTGCCAGTACCGCATGCTCGACACGTAGATCGCCGCGACCATCTGGGCGAGGAACTCCGGCGGATGATCGGTCCGCACATCCTGCTGTTCGACGCCGCGCTCGATGAGCCGCAGCACCTCCGACGTGAACACGTGGCTGCGTTCACCGAGCGTCCCCGACATCGACGAAATCCGTTCGATCTCGCTTGTCACCGTCCGCATGTAGTCCGGGTCGGCGACCGACGAACGAGCGAAGTCGACGAACACACCCACCACGCGCTCGTACGTACTCAGCGGCTTCTCGAGCATCGCGTCGACGACGTGCGAGAACGTCCCCATCAGCTGGGCGTACAGATCGGTGAGCAGGTCGTCCTTGCTCGGGAAGTAGTTGAAGAACGTCGCCCGCGACACCTCGGCACGCTCGGCGATCGACTCGACCGTCGCGGCGCTCCCCTCGGAGGCGAGCAGTTCGCGCGCAGCGATCAGCAGGCGTTCGCGCGTCTGTTGCTTGTTGCGTTCCCGCCGGCCCATGGCCGGAGCTTCGGTCAATGTGGTGCCTTCCGTACGGGCGGGGCGACCCCGACCGACCAATTCTTGCATTCCGCCCCCAAAGTTTGGATGGGCGTCTAACTTTTTCCTCTGAGTCCAGTGTGAGGTCGTCGATCCATCAGACGACGTCACGCGAGTCGACCGCGGGGGGATCTTCCGGCGCCGGACCGACGACTTGTGCTGCCATGCGCACCGGCCATCAACCGAGCCGAGACTCATTGCAGGACAGAATATTTCGAATCCGACCGACGACTGCGACCTGCGGGTTACAGTCGCCACCGAGTCAGCAAATCCGACATTTCGTCCGTCTCCGCAGCGGGGCGGCGACTTGTCGAATCACGATCGAAGGGGATCGCATGAAATCACCCAGTGCACTCAGGCGTGTGCTTCGGACCGCGACGGTGATCGGCTGTTCCGGGGTGCTCGCGCTCGGAGCGCTGACGGCCTGCGCCGACGACAGCTCGGAGAGCTCCACCGGCGGCGAGACCAGCCAGCTCCCCAGCAACCCGGCCACCGGCGACCCGGTCAAGGTCGGCCTGATCGTCCCCGAGGGCGGTGCGGTGACGACGCCGATGGTGCGCGAGGGCAGCGAAGCCGCCGTCGAATACCTGAACAACAACGGCGGCGGCATCGGCGGTCACCAGATCGAACTGGTCGTGTGCAAGCAGCAGGAAGAACCCGCCTCGGCCACCAAGTGCGCGAATCAGATGGTGGAGCAGCAGGTTTCGGTCGTGGTCTCGCCGCTGGGCGCGCAGGGTGCGGTCATGCTGCCGATCATCGCCGGCGCCAAGATCCCGTTCGTCGCACAGGCTCCGGTGTCACAAGCGGAGATGGCGACCCCCGGCTCGTTCATGCTCTCCGGCGGCATCGTCGCCGTCCTCGCGGGACAGGCTGCCACCGCCGCCAAGGACGGACTCAAGAAGGTCACCCTGATCATCGGCGACTCCGGTGATGCAGCTGCGTCGGTGAAAGCGCTGGGCGATCCGATGTTCCAGCGTGCCGGGGTCGCCCTCAACGTCGTCACCGTGCCGGTCGGCGCCGCCGACCTCACACCGCAGATCACCGCCGGCCTCGCCGACAACCCGGATGCGGTCAGCATCCTCGGCGACACCCGCCAGTGCATCTCGGTCCTCAAGACGCTGCAGACCGTCGCCCCCGACGCCTCGAAGTACCTCATCGCCAGCTGCCTCGACAAGCCCGTCCTCGACGCCGTCGGCAACGACGCGGTCTCCGGCGCCAAGGCGTTCACCACCGTCAACCTCAGCTCCGACGACCCGAGCGTCACCCAATACCGCAGCGTCATGGCGCAATACGCGCCCGACACCGACCCGGCCGGCCTCGCCTACATCGGCTACCAGGTCATGACTGCGCTCGGCGAGCTGAACGGTCTCGAGGGCACCGTCGACGCTCAGACGTTCACCACCGCACTGTCACAAGCCAAGAACGTCCCGCTCCCGGCCGCACCCGGCATCACCTTCACCTGCGACGGCAAGGCCTTCCCGCCGCTGACGTCGCTGTGCAGCAAGGCGATCCTGGTCAGCGACGTGACCGCCGAGGCCAAGCTCGAGAACACCGTCGTCACCAACAACTAGTTCCGCTCCAGATCGGGGGTCGCGTCCGCGCGGCCCCCGATCCCCGCACTTCCCAGTGGGAGTTCCATGACCGACCATCTCGCCTTCCTGGTCCTTGGCCTCGGCAACGGAGCCGTCTTCGCCGCTCTCGGCCTCGCGCTGGTGATGACGTTCAAGAGTTCCGGCGTCGTCAACTTCGCGACCGGCGCGGTGGCGCTGTACGCCGCCTACACGTACGCCTTTCTGCGCCAGGGGGAACTCCTCAACCCCATCCCAGGCTTCCCGGCGACCATCTCACTCGGCTCCGAACTGGGAGTCGCTGCAGCGCTGCTCATCTCCGTGGTCGTCGCCGCGATCCTCGGTGTTCTCCTCTACCTACTGGTGTTCCGCCCGATGCGGGCCGCCCCGGCGCTGGCCAAGGCGGTCGCTGCGATCGGTCTGATGCTGGTCATCCAGGCGCTCATCGCGCTGCGGGTCGGCGAGAACGCGCCCAGCGTCGGACCCATCTTCAAGGTCGACACATTCACGATCGGCTCCAGTGCCGTTCCGACGGACCGTCTGATGTTGGCCGTGGTCATCGTCGGACTCGCGATCTGCGCGGGACTCGTGTTGCGCTACACCCGCTTCGGCGTGGCGACCGAGGCGGCCGCGGAATCCGAGAAGGGTGCACTCGTCACCGGCCTCTCACCGGACCGGATCGCGGTCGCCAACTGGGCGTTGTCGTCGGCCACCGCCGGACTCGGCGGCGTGCTCATCGCCCCGATCGTTCCACTCAATCCCGTGGCCTACACGATGTTCATCGTGCCGGCCCTCGCGGCGGCGCTGGTCGGCAACTTCACCGCGATATCGATCACCGTCGGCGCCGGGCTCGTCATCGGCATGCTGCAGTCTGAGGCCACCAAACTCCAGACCACCTGGGATTGGATGCCCGACGCCGGTGTCGCCGAGGCGGTCCCGTTGATCCTCATCATCGGCTTTCTCCTCATCCGCGGGCGTCCATTGCCGGGCCGTGGCGCGGTCACTCGCAACGACCTCGGCCGGTCACCGCGTCCGAACCGTCTGGTGATCCCGGGGATCGTCGGTGTCGTCGTCGCGGTCCTGGCACTCGTCACCACCTCCGGCAGTCTCCGGCTCGCCGTGATCGCCACGATGATCTACGCCATCATCGCGCTGTCCCAGGTCGTCGTCACCGGGTACGCGGGCCAGGTGTCGCTGGCGCAACTGACGCTCGCCGGCGTCGGCGCCTACGCGCTCAGCCGACTCACCGACGACCTCAACATCCCGTTCCCGCTCGCCCCGCTACTGGCAGCCTGCGCGGCGATGGTCATCGGCGTGATCGTCGGCCTTCCCGCACTTCGGGTCCGTGGACTGCCACTGATGGTCGCGACGCTCGCTCTCGCCGTGTTCTGCGAGGCGTTCTGGTTTCGCAACCCGTCGCTCAACGGCGGATTGCAGGGTGCGCCAGTCGAATCCCCGTTACTGTTCGGCATCGACCTGGGCATCGGCGCAGGTGAGGGGTATCCGCGAATCGCCTTCGGAATCCTGTGCCTCGTGGTGCTGACCCTGGTGGCCTACGCGGTGGCGCTTCTGCGTCGCAGCGGCCTCGGCGCGTCGATGCTGGCCGTACGCGCCAACGAACGGTCGGCAGCCGCGGCCGGGATCAATGTCGGCGCAACCAAACTCATCGCCTTCGCAATCGCGTCATTCCTCGCCGGGCTGGGTGGATCGCTGCTGGCATACCAACAGACCCTCGCGACCGCAGGTAGCTACGCCGTCTTCGCCGGGATCGGACTCTTCGCGGTGTTCTACATCGCGGGCGTGACCTCGATCTCCGGAGCGATCCTCGCCGGCATCATCGCGCCCGGCGGGCTGATGTACTTCGCCGCCGACAAGTACGCGTCGTTCGGCGACTACTACATGCTGGTCAGCGGAATCCTGCTGGTGCTCACCGTCGTCACCAGTCCCGACGGCGTGATCGGGTATCTGCACAAGATCCCGATGCCGGGTCGACGTCGTGCGCCACAATCGGACCACGACGCCGCCCAGGCCGCACCGACTCCGCCGGTCACACCGCCCAGTGGCAAGGTTCTGCTCTCGGCTCGCGACGTCACGGTGCGCTACGGGGCGGTGACCGCGGTCGACCGAGTCAGCGTCGACCTCCGTTCCGGTGAGATCGTCGGCCTCATCGGGCCCAACGGCGCCGGCAAGACCACGCTCATCGACGCCATCAGCGGTTTCGCGAACGCCGACGGAACGGTGACTCTCGGCGGCACGACCCTCAACGGCCTTGCACCACATCGACGCAGCCGCGCTGGGCTCGGCCGAACTTTCCAGGACATCGAGCTCTACGGTGAGCTGTCGGTCGCCGAGAACCTGGCGATCGCCGCGCGCCGGGCGCCGGGGGATACCGCCGAGAACGTCCGCAACGTCCTGCGGATGCTGGAGATCAGCCACCTCAGTGATGTTGTGGCAGCGGACCTCTCGCAAGGTCAGCGTCAGCTCGTCGCGGTGGCTCGCGTACTCGCCGGTCAGCCCGAGGTTGCGCTGCTCGACGAACCGGCCGCCGGACTCGACAGCACCGAGAGTCGATGGCTGGGCGACAGGTTGCGCGCCGCACGCGCACACGGGGTTTCCATGGTCCTCGTCGACCACGACATGGATCTCGTACTGAGCCTGTGCGACCGTGTCATCGTCCTCGACCTCGGATCCGTCATCGCCGAAGGCACCCCGGACGAGATTCGACGCTCACCGGCAGTCGTCAACGCCTACCTCGGTACGCCGTCGTCGGCGGTGGCGGGGTCCGAGGATTCGTCGCCAAGGGACAGCGCAGTCTCCGAGCCACATTCGACGACAAAGGAGATGACCCCGTGACAGTCCTCGAATGCCGCGGTCTCGACGCCGGGTACTCGCGCGGCAAAGCCTGCGTCCACGGTCTCGACCTGTCCGTCGAGGCGGGAGAGATTGTCGCCCTGCTCGGACCGAACGGAGCCGGAAAGACGACGCTGCTCACCACCCTCGCCGGTCTGCTGCCGCGACTCGACGGCGAGGTCAGCGTCGGCGGCCACACGGTTCGGGCGGGGGATGCGCGCGCGGCCGTGCGTGCCGGACTCGTCCTGGTTCCGGACGACCGGTCGCTGTTCAAGCAACTCACGACCCGACAGAACCTCCAGCTGGCCATTCGCCGACGCGGGGCGGCTCGGAACAACGCCGTCGACCGGGTGCTCGACCACTTCCCGTCCCTCCGTGCGCGGCTCAAGGTTGCCGCGGGCGAGCTGTCCGGGGGAGAGCAGCAGATGCTCGCGATCGGGCGCGCGCTGTTGCAGCAGCCGAAAGTACTGCTGATCGACGAACTGAGCATGGGACTCGCGCCCATCGTCGTCGAGTCGATCCTGCCCGTCCTGCGGGATGTCGCCAACACCGAGGACACCGCGGTGGTTCTCGTCGAACAGCATGTCCGGTTGGCGCTCGGGATCGCGGATCGGGCGGTGGTGCTGGTCCACGGCGACATCGCTCTGACGGACTCCGCGGCCTCGCTTGCCGGTGACATCGGAAGAATCGAAGAGGCGTATCTCGGGAGTGCTGCTCACTAGCGTCGGGGAGCTGCCGTCCCCTGCTCCCGCCTCCCTTTGCTCCCTGAGGTGTGAGGAGCGCGAGCGACGAACCACGAAGGGCATCGCGAGGCGCCTCACCAGCCCTTCGAGGCTCGTCGCTCGCGCTCCTCGCACCTCAGGGGGCAAGGGGTGGACACCGCAGGGGAGCGGTGGGGGTCGCTCTTGCGGCTCGGGGAGCAATGGCGAGCGCGGCGTCCACCATTGACATGCAAGCAGCGACTTGCCTATTGTCAGGTGTGGCCGACGTGTTCCATGCACTCGATGACTCGACGAGGCGAGCAATCCTCGACGAGCTGGTCGAACGGGACGGCCAGACGCTGTTCGAGATCTGCGGTCGCCTCACGTCTCGGCGTGGGCTCAACCTGAGCCGACAAGCGATTTCGCAGCATCTGGGTGTGCTGGAGACGGCCGGGCTAATCCACACCGAGAAACGCGGACGCTCCAAATTCCACTACTTCGACCCCACACCGCTCGGCGAGATCGCCGAGCGGTGGCCCGCCCATCGAAAGGACCTGCCATGCGAATGACACTGATGTCCGTCTTCGTCGACGACCAGCGTAAGGCGCACGAGTTCTACACCGAGATACTCGGATTCACGACTCGCCATGACATTCCGATGGGCGAGAACACGTGGTGGCTTACGGTCGTTTCCCCTCACGATCCCGAGGGGATTGAACTCCTTCTCGAACCGTCTGGCCACCCCGCAGTCAAGCCCTACCGGGACGCGCTCAACGAAGACGGAATCCCGTTGGCGCAGTTCGCCGTCGACGATGTTCAGGCCGAGTACGAGAGGCTACGCGGCCTCGGCGTGGAGTTCACCCAGGAACCGACCGATATCGGACCTGCGGTCGTCGCGGTCTTCGACGACACGTGTGGAAACCTCATCCAGATCGCTGCAACGAAAGACGTTGCCCCGCAGTGACTATTGCTGTGGAAGCAGCGACTCTGACGCGGGGGATGCCGGTTGTCGGGTAGTCACCGGCGCCTCGAGCGGAGGAATGTCGACCGCGCGGACCGATAGGTCCTTGATCAGCTCTTCCCACGCGCCGATGTTCGTCGCCCTCTTCTTGCGTGACCCGACGTTGTCAGTCCACCGAGTGAGCGCGGGCGCGGCTATGTACAGCGGCCGTGCTGGATCATTCTTGTTCGCCTCGAGCAATCGCGACTGACCCTTGTGACGCACGGTTTCTCCGCGCATCCGCAGCGGGCCGAATGCGAGCTTGAAGATGTTGACGATGCGGTACGCGGCGTTCATCGACTTGTTGGTCGCGTACTTCTCGTTCGACGGGTCAATGGGGAAGCTGATGGGCGTGAATCGCTTGTAGCAGAACTGCAGGCCGGCAAGTTCCGCCTCGCGCACCATCCAGGACAGACTCAGTTCCGACGGTTCAGTGACCGCCAGACCACCGCCGATGTCGGAGTGGACCCCTTCGAACCACACCTGTTTGACGTCGATCTCGCCCTCATCTGCCTTGTCGACTTCCCAGACGCAGGGATCGAATGTCAGCCGACGTTCGTCGATGGCGAGCGCCTGTCTGGCCACTGCGACGTTCTTGCCGAGCTTCACGTCGTGGAACTTGTGCTTGACGCGGGTGATGCCGGGAACGCCGAGGGCACCAACGGTGTCGAAGACGCCGATGAACTTGACCGGCACCGGGGCGCCTGGGGTCTTCGCCGGGCGATCCTCCCGCTTCGTCCGGTAGTACCGCAGGACCGTTTCGAACAGGTTCTCGGTCGGGTGCTGCGCGAGTTCGAGCGGGGTGACAAGGCCGATGTGCCAGATCATGCCCCCGAGACTCCTCGCGGTGTACGCGCCGCGACTGAACCCGAAGACGAAGATCTCATCGCCGGGCTCGTAGTTCAGGGCGAGGAATCGGTAGGCATCGATCAGGTTGGCATCGAGGCCGCGACCGAACGCCCCGCCGATGACGCGGTCGGACCAGCCCGACCCGGTTCCCACACCGTTGACGTAATGGACCAGCTGCACGGCGCCGTCGTCGGCATCGGTGGTGACGGCTCGGGCGATCTTCTCGACATTCGAAATTCGTGGGTCCTTCGACGACTTCCACGTGCCGTCGCAACAGACCACCAGACGCTTCTTCATTTTTCCGACCCTCCACAGGCTCGCACGCGGCCCACCCGCACTAAACGGTAATAGCTCCGACGGTTCGATGCGATAGGCGTCGGTCGTACGGTTTACTGCGGTCATGAGGTTCATCGACATCGCGGCCCGGCGAATCGCGTTCATCTGTACCGCCGTACTCGTGGCCCTGCTGCTGTGCGGGCTCGGCGGCGTACCGGCGAATGCCGCGCCGCCCACCGCCGGCCTCGATCCAGCGCTGGCGACGGCCTACCAGCAGGCGTCGAACAGCGCACGCGCACAGGGGGTCTCGTTGTGGATCACGTCCGGTAAGCGAACAGACGCGGAGCAGCGTCAGATGTGGCGCGATGCGATCGCGACCTATGGCAGCCCGGAAGCCGCTCGACGGTGGGTCCTGCCGGCGGAGGAGTCCCCACATGTGAGCGGCCACGCCATCGACGTCGGCCCGCGGGAAGGCGCCGCTTGGCTCGAACGAACCGGCTACCGCTGGGGTCTGTGCCGAACCTTCGCCAACGAGTGGTGGCACTTCGAGCTCGCGACGGTACCCGGTCTTCCGTGCCCTGCGATGTGGCCCGATGCCGCGGCCCGCGCTGACCGGCTTCGTTAGTGGTGGCGTTTTGTGATGACCCTTCGTGACGGCCCTCCGCAAGCTCCGGGCCTCCTCAGGGAGCGAAAGGGATACGGCCCTCCGCAAGCTCCGGGCCTCCTCAATATCTGCGGCCTGGCGGCCATCGTGACCAATAAAACAGTCGTAAACGTCCCAAAGGAATGCTCCCTGAGGTGCGAGCGAAGCGAGCCACGAAGGGTGTGGCAACTTGTCTCGCCGGGCCCTTCGTGGCTCGTCGCTTGCGCTCCTCGCACCTCAGGGAGCAGAGGGAGGGCATCGCTTGCACCCTACGGACCAGCAATTTTGTGGTTCTTCGGATCAGGGAGCAGGGGTTATGCGCTCCGTCTGATTAGGGGCAGCGGTAATCGAAGAACGATGTGCCGAATGTGTCGAATGGCGTCCGGCACGCTCGTCATCACTGCACACGGACCGACGAGCGGCCCGCTGAACGAGAGGCCTAATCATGCATTACTCGCTGCTGCTGCACTACCCGGAGATGGACGCGTCGACCCTCGGTGAGGAAGCCATCGCTCAGGGCCAGGCCGCCTTCGCGGCCTACACCGCGGCCCTCCAAGACGCCGGCGTGCTCGTGAGTGCCGAAGTCCTACAGCACTCGGACGTCACGACGACGCTGCGCAAGGTCGACGGCCGGCTCGTCGTTCAGGACGGCCCCTTTGCCGACACCAAGGAACAGCTCGGCGGAACCGTCGTCATCGATGTCGACGATCTCGACGCCGCCATCGAGTGGGCGCGTCAGGCACCGCCGATCGAGTGGGGTGTCGTGGAGATCAGGCCCGGCGCGACCTACACCGTCGATGGTGCGTGGACCCCCAACGCATGACCCGACGAGAAGCGCACACCGCCGCCGAACACGCTGCCCGCGAGTCATATTCGCGGCTGGTGGCGCTTCTCGCCGTCACGTCGGGGGATCTCGCCCTCGCCGAGGATGCACTGGCAACCGCCTTCGAACGTGCGCTCACCTCGTGGCCGTCAGATGGGGTGCCCGCGAACCCGGAAGGCTGGCTGCTCACGGTCGCACGCAATCAGCAGCGCGACGTCTGGAAGTCGTCGGCGCACCGCACGTCGACGGTCCTCGACGACGCCCTTTCGCCCGGAGTTGCTGTGATGCCCTTTGACGATGTGGACCTCGACGCCATTCCCGACAAGCGGCTCGAGCTGCTGTTCACCTGCGCCCATCCGGCCATCGACGCAGCCACCCGCACGCCGCTCATGCTGCAGTCGGTGCTCGGCTTCGAGGCCGCCGACATCGCTGCCGCTTTCGCCGTCGCACCGGCGACGATGTCGCAGCGTCTTGTACGAGCCAAGCGCCGGATTCGCGACGCCCGGATACCGTTCGTCGTACCCGACCGCTCGGCGATGCCCGAACGACTGCCCGCAGTGCTGGAAGCGGTCTACGGGTGTTTCGCTATCGCGTGGAACGACGCCGACGGGAACGGTT
This sequence comes from Gordonia sp. ALPHA1B1, assembly GCF_005502615.1. Lineage (NCBI taxonomy): Bacteria > Bacillati > Actinomycetota > Actinomycetes > Mycobacteriales > Gordoniaceae > Gordonia > Gordonia sp. ALPHA1B1. Next base: position 35,036 of record NZ_SCOC01000035.1, read on the forward strand.
CCGACACCGTCGAATCGATGGCGGGGGAGTCGCTGCACCTGGCCGTCACGCTCGCCGCGCTGCTCGACGATCCCGAGGCGTGGGGTCTCGCTGCGCTGATCGCGCTGTCGTTGTCGCGGGCGCCGGCACGGACCGGCCCGTTCATCCCGCTCGAGGAGCAGGATCCGGCCACCTGGGATGTCGCGCTCATCCGGGACGGGGAAGCGATGCTTCGACGCGCATCGGCGTTCGGCCGGCCGCACGGTCGGTTACAGCTCGAGGCCGCGATGCAGTCCGTCCATGCCGACCGCGCACGCACCGGTGTCGTCGACTGGGCCGCATTACAGTCGCTGTCGTCCGCGCTCATGGCCGTGGCGCCGACGCTTGGTGCGCGAATCGCCCACGCTGCGATCGTCGGGCGGGCGAGTTCTCCCGCAGATGGACTATGCCTGCTTGACGAGTTGGGCGGTGACGCCGCGGGTTTCGGCCCGTTCCACGCGGCGAAAGCAGATCTGCTGGTTCGGGTCGGGCACTCCGACGCGGCGCGTGAGCACTTCGAGCGGGCCGCCGAGCTCACCGGCGACGAGCGAGCGCGAAAGTATCTGCGGCGACGTGCGCGCGAGGTTGAGTAGGCATCGTCGCGAGCCCGACGGAAAACGACGCACGGTCGAGGGTGTCGCCGGCCGGGTGTCACCAAACGGCGGGAATGCCTGATTCTGGCAACACGGACGACCTAATGTGTGACCCGAGACACAACAGTGCCGGTCCCTCGCCGAGGGTGTTCACAACGGGTCGAGTCCGCTCGACGAATGGAGGCAGTCATGACTGCAAGTGCCGAGGTCACGAACAATCTGACCACCGAGCCGTACCGCTCGCGCCGCAATCACTGGAACAACCAGGTCCGCCGGCACGCCATGATGACCCCGGACAACACGGCGATCACCTACCTCGACAAGAACACGACCTGGAAGGAGCTCGACGACCGGTCGCGCGCCTTCGGTGCGGCACTCCATAGGCGGGGGGTCCAGTTCGGTGATCGGGTCCTGATGGCACTGCTCAACCGCACCGAGTACATCGAGGCGATTCTCGGGGCCACTCTCATCGGCGCCATCCCGGTGCCGGTCAACATCCGCATGAGCCCCGCCGAGGTCGCCTACCTCGTCACCGACAGCGGTGCGAAGGTCGTCGTCACCGAGACCCTCCTCGCGCCGATCGCGGACGCGGTCGCGGGGTCGACCGGTCAGATCGAGACCATCATCGTCGTCGACGGCAGCGACAATGCCGACCACCTCGACTTCGAGACCCTGCTGGCCGAGGGCGCGTCAGACCTGCCGGAGGTCGACGTGCCCGAGGACACCGTCGCCGCCATCATGTACACCTCGGGCACCACGGGAAAACCCAAGGGCGCCATGCTCACCCATCAGAACATTCAGGCGCAGGCGGTGACGACGATCGCCACGGCCGGGGCACAGTCCGGTTCCGATGACGTCGCCTCGATCGTGCCGCCGCTGTTCCACATCGCGGGGATCGGCGGCTTCGCACCGATCTTCTACCGCGGGATCCGCGCGGTGCTCCACCCGCTCGGCGCCTTCGATCCCGACACCATGCTCGACACACTGGAGCGTGAGGGCGTCACGTCGGTCTTCATGGTCCCGGCTCAGTGGCAGGCCGTGTGCGCGGCGCAGAAGGCGCGTCCCCGGAAGCTCAAGCTGCGCACGATGAGTTGGGGCGCGGCCCCGGCGTCGGACACCGTGCTGAACGCGATGAACGAATCGTTCCCGGAGGCCGCCAACATGACCGCGTTCGGTCAGACCGAGATGTCACCGGTGACGACGATCCTCGAGGGCAAGGATGCACTGCGCAAGCTCGGCTCCATCGGCAAGGTCGTCCCGGCGGTCACCGCGCGCATCGTCGATCCGCTGATGAACGACGTCAAACCCGGCGAGGTCGGCGAGATCGTGTATCGCGGGCCCAACATGATGATCGGCTACTGGAACAAGCCCGAGGCGACCGCAGAAGCCTTCCGCGGCGGCTGGTTCCACTCGGGCGACCTGGTGCGCCAGGACGAAGAGGGCTTTCTCTACGTCGTCGACCGCGCCAAGGACATGATCATCTCGGGCGGCGAGAACATCTACTGCGCCGAGGTCGAGAACGTCCTGTTCAGCCATCCGAGCATCACCGAGGCGGCGATCATCGGTCGGGCGGACGAGAAGTGGGGTGAGGTGCCGGTCGCGGTGGTCGTGCTCGCCGAAGGCGTCGAGGACCTCACCCTCGCCGATCTCGAGCCGCACCTCAACGAGAACCTCGCGCGATTCAAGCACCCCAAGGACCTGGTGATCATCGACGAACTCCCACGCAACGCCGGGGGAAAGGTCGTCAAGCCACGGCTTCGAGATGCCTACGGCAGCAAGGACGCCGGCCTGTCGAACTGATCACCCCCGCTCCCTGAGGTGAGCGTCCGATTTCTCTGCTCCCTGAGGTGAGCGTCCGATTTCTATGCTCCCTGAGGTGCGAGCGAAGCGAGCCACGAAGGGTTTGGCGACGCATCTCACCAGGACCCTTCGTGGCTCGTCGCTTGCGCTCCTCGCACCTCAGGGAGCAGGGGGCAGTTCTTTCGGATCAGGGAGCAGAGGGGGCGCAAGAGCGAAAGCGACGAGCCACCAAGGGCAGCCGGTCACTCCGGGTCGGTGAAGCGCGCTTCGCGTCGCGCCATCCCGGCGTGTACCGCCTCCATCTGATTGGGGGATCCCATCAGTCCGACCTGGAGTTCGCTCTCCAGCATCAGCGCCGCAGCCGGATCCGTGCCTGCCCACGATTCGTCGTAGAGACGCTTGGCGGCGCGGACCGCGTGCGGCGACTTCGACGCGATCTCGTGCGCGAGATCCAGTGCGGCGGTGAGCGGATCGTCGACGACGCGGGTGACCAGCCCGAGTCGTTGGGCCTCGGCGCCGTCGACGATGCGTCCGGTGAACGTGAGTTCCTTTGCCACATCGGCGGACACGAGTCGCGGGAGGGTCTGGGTGATGCCCATGTCGGGCACCAGCCCCCACTTGACCTCCATGATGGACAGGCGCGCGTCGGGGGTCGAATAGCGGATGTCGGCGCCCAGCGCGATCTGTAGGCCACCGCCGAAACAGTTGCCGGTGATGGCCGCGATCACCGGTGCCGGGATGCGGCCCCAGTCCAGTGACACCCGCTGCGCGTGGTTGCCGAGCACGCCCGGTTCGCGCTCCAGCAGCGAGTTCACCCCGCCACCCTGACCCAGGCTCGACACGTCCAGGCCGGAACAGAAACTCTTGCCTGCACCGTGTACCACCACGGCCCGGACGCGGTTGTCCTCGGCGAGGGTGCCCGTCACGTCGATGAGGGCGTCGAACATCGCCGGATCGAGCGCGTTGTGTTTGTCGGCTCGGTTGAGCGTCGCCGTGGCGACACCGGCGTCGTCGATGTCCACGACGATCCGCTGCTCGGTCATGTATCTACTTCCGATCTGTTGTGGGCGGGTGTTTGATCTCGCGGAGCTGACGTCCGCGACGCTGGTAACGCCAGATGAAGTAGCCGACGCCGATCGCCAGAACGACCCCGATGATCACGCCCCAGGCGGTGGCGGCGCGGAAGCCGGGCGCTTCGACGTCGAAGATGCGCTCGCCGGCATGCGCGCCGTTCCCACCGCCGGCGACCACCGTGAGGGTCAGCAGGTTGGGGATCGCGACGAGCACGCCGAGAACGGCGAACATGATCGTCGGGACGTTCTTCATGCGGCTGCGGTTGACGAACGCCAACGTGAAGAACAGCACGGGCAAAAAGGTGCACACGATGCCGAGAACCAGGCCGGTGCCGATGCCGCGGCTGAACGATCCTTCGACGCGCTGCCCGATCTGACCGGCCCACCAGCGCGGCAGGAACGCCTCGAGGATGAAGTAGGTGACGACCAGCAGCGCGGCGATGACGAGCCCGATCACCACCTTCTTCACCACGGAGTTCGCGCGTTCGGCGGCGGTCGGTTTGACCGGGGTCGTCCCATCGGCCGTCGAGTCGGTCGGCGCGACGCCGGGCGTGGTTCCGGCGGAATACTGGGAGGCTTCCGGTGGCGGCGCGGCGGGAGGCACCGCTCCCGACGGGTACGCGCCGGAGGGCGTCTGTCCGGGCCCGCCCGGGGTCGGCGGCTGTCCGGATGGATTGGCAGAGAACGGTTCGTTGCTCATGGGCCGAGTGTATGCGCGTACCGCGGCCCGTCCGCCCGGAAGAGCACCCCGTGCACTCACCGCTTCCGGATGCCGCCGTAGATTCCGCGACGGACGATCCACGGTTGCAGGATCGTGTCGACCGACCACGCCGGGAATCGGAACGGGCGCCCGTTGGGCGCGAACACCTGGAGACCGTCGGCCTGGACACCGAGCACCGAACCCCAACGCCGCCGTGGGGGAGCGTAGCGCCGCGCACGGCCCGGCCGCCCGGTGAGGTCGGACCGGATGTTGTGTGCGAGCAGACGATCGGCACGATTCCGAGCGGAACTGCGGAGGTCGTCGGTCGCCGCGACGTCGCCGATCGCGTAGACGAGATCCGCACCGGGTACGCGCAGTTCGGCCGTCACGCGCACGAAGCCCGACGGATCGAGCACCTCGCGCGGAAGCCAGTCCGTGTTCGGTCTCACCCGGCCGATGGCCCAGAGCACGGCATCGGCCTCCACCGGCGGCTGCCCCGTCGAGAACCTCACCGGCCCCGGAGTGATCTCGTCGCAGGCGAATCCGTCGGGCACGACCGCACGATGGCCGCCGTGCACGCCGACGCCGAGCCGGCGCAACCGCGCCAAGACGGTCGCCCATGTCCGCGGATGATGCTGCGGCAGAGCACGTTCGCCCGGGTGATACAGGTCGACCTGTTTGCCCGGCCAGGTCTGCGCCAGGTTGGCAGCGGCACTCACCGCCGCCGCACCGCCTCCGATCACCGCGATGGTCTCGGCATCGGCGAACCGCGCATGAGCCGAACGCAACTCGGCGTCGACGTCGGCTTCCGACTGCAGTTCCGGATGTCGCCAGAACCCATTCCGCACGCCGGTGGAGATGACCAGCGCGTCGAAACGCTCGACCCTCTCGGTGCCGTTGGCGTCGGCGACGGTGACGGTGCGGTCACCGAGGTCGGCACCCGTCAGTGTGCCGTGGACGGTCCGGATTCCGTCGAGCTTCCGGAAGCGCCCGAACGGAATCCGGTAGTCGCGCGCCCACGCATCGGGCCGGCTGATCCGCAGCCCGAGTTCCTGCCCGCTGACCAGCCCTGGCTTCGACGAGATGCCCACGACGTCGGCATGCGGGGCGAGATGGATCGCGGTCAGTACTCCGGAATCACCGAGGCCGGCGACGACGACGCGTGGTCGGCTCACGCGGTGACCTGATCCGGCGGATGCGCGGCCGAGCGCGGGGGTCGGGGGACGAAGCGTGGCACCCGGTCGATGACGTCCTGGTAACCGGGGCGCCGCTCGAAGCTCCGCTTCTCCATCATGGGGATGCTGGCACCGAGGAACATCGCGAGCATCAGGACCGCGCCCACGAACAGCCACCACCAGTCACCGGGCGAGGCGGCGAGTCCGAACAGCGCCATCGACACCCAGAACAGGACCTCGCCGAAGTAGTTCGGGTGTCTCGACCAGGCCCACACTCCGGTGTCGAGGACGGCGCCCGGTGTTCGGTGAGCGGCGAACCGTCGCAGCTGCCCGTCGGCGACGTACTCGAGCGCCGTCGCGGCGAGTCCGACGACGGCCGCGACCGCGGTCAGCCAGGCCAGCACGCCGCCGGTGTGGGTGACCGCGACGTAGATCGGGATCATGCCGAGGAACACCTGGATCGTGGGGAAGACGTGGATCGCCATCAGGTCCACGGGCAGTTCCGCCCGGCCGGCACCGGCCTTCAGCATCGGGTAGCGCCAGTCCTCGTGGTGGAGACCCGGCCAGCCGATCGCCCAGTTCGCAGTCAGACGGATCGCCCAGGCGCCGATGACGATCGCGATGACCCAGCAGTGCACCGCGTCGATCCCGACGTCACCGGCGGCCCACCAGTAGATGAACAGCGCGGGCGGCACGACGCTCCAATAGGCGTCGTAGAAGCTCGAATTCCCGTAGAACCGGCTGAACGCGAAGATCACGAGGGTGGCGAGCAGATCGGCGATCAAGGTGTCGATCCAGAGGTAGGCGGTGGCCGGACCCCAGACTAGCCAGGCGGCCGCGACCGCGAAGGCCAGCACGTAGGCGATCGTCACGCGGACGAACGAACCGCTTCGGCTGATGGTGCCGTCGGTGCTCACGGGCGTCCCCATCACAGCTGTTCTTCGATGGATCCGGCGAGTTTCTCCGGCTTGGTCGTCGGCGAGTATCGCGCGACGACGGACCCGTCCCGTCCGATGAGGAACTTGGTGAAGTTCCATTTGATCCGGCCGCCGAGCACGCCGGATTTCTGGTCCCGCAACCACGCGAACAGCGGGTGGGCGTCGGGACCGTTCACATCGACCTTCGCGAACATCGGGAAGGTCACGTCGTAGGTCAGCGAGCAGAAGTTCTTGATCTCCTCCTCGTCGCCCGGCTCCTGATGCCCGAACTGATCGCACGGGAAGCCGAGCACTCGCAGACCCTTGTCGGCGTAATCCCGGTGCAGTGCCTCCAGACCGCGGTACTGCGGGGTGAACCCGCACTGCGAGGCGGTGTTCACGATGAGCAGGGGAGAGCCCTGGAACTGCGAGAGTTCGACGGGATCGCCGTCGATGCCGGTGGCGGTGAAGTCGTACACAGAGGTCATGCCGCTACGCTACGTGCCGATCAAGCACTTGCTTGGGAAAATCGTCGAAGCGTCCCGGGGTCACTCACCGAATCGCTCGGTCCGGATGCGGGTGCGGTCGTGTCCGGCCTCGACCATCCACTGTGCGCAGTTCTCGACGAACCTGTTCGGACCGCAGATGAACACGGTCGGCGAGGTGGCCGGATCCATGGTCAGCGCGGCGAGTTCGTCGGCGGTGACACGTCCCGCGGGCCGCGGCGCGTCGTCGGGTGCCACCCGGGTGTGGATCAGGTGAACATCCATGCGGCGGTGCGCGATCAACTGCCGGATCTCATCGCGGTAGTAGACGCGTTCGGGACTGCGCACCGAGTAGACGAGCGAGAACGGGGTCTGCGGCGCCTCGACCTCGCGGCTGCGGATCATCGACATGAGTGGCGCGATCCCGGAGCCACCGCCGATCAGTTGGACGGGACGGTCGTCGCCGGACGGCCAGGTGAACCAGTATCCGTGCGGATCGCTGATCTCCAACGGGTCGCCGACCTCCACCATGTCGACGAGGTAGGGCGACACCTCACCGTCCTCGAGTCGTTCGACGGTCACCTCGATCGACCGGGTCTCGCGGACGTCGGACAGCGAGTAGGCGCGCGCGGTGGAGTAGCCGTCCTCGGCGGTCAACCGGATGTCGACGTGCTGGCCGGGCAACGCATGCACTGCTTCAGGGAGGGCGAGGCGCAGCGCTCGCGCGGTGGGAGTGAGGTCGACGACCGCGGTGACCGTCGTGAGATGCCAGGTCGTCACGAGTAGCGCTGTTCGCGCCAGGGGTCGCCGTACATGTGGTACCCGCGTTCCTCCCAGAATCCGGGCGCGTCTTCGGCCATGAAGCGAAGTCGCCGAACCCATTTGGCGCTCTTCCAGAAGTACAGGTGGGGCACGAGGAGGCGAGCCGGGCCGCCGTGCTCGGCGGACAGGGGTTCGCCGTCGTAGGTGTCGGCGATCCACCCGCGGCCGTCGACGAGGTCGGCGAGCGGCACGTTGGTGGTGTACCCGCCGTGGCAGTGCGCCATCACGAACGGGGCCGGTTCCCACGGCAGCGCCTGCAGCAAAGTGTCGAACGAGACCCCGCGCCACCGGGTGTCGAACTTCGACCACCGTGTGACGCAGTGGATGTCGGTGGTGATGTCGTCGTGCGGAAGTTCCTGGAACTGGTCCCATGTGAACGTGGCGGCCCGGTGGTCCGCGGACTGCACGGCCAGCATCCAGTCGTTCGGGACGATCGCGGGTGTCGGCTCCGCGGACAGGACCGGGAAATCGAGTGTCGTGTACTGACCGGGAGGGAGACGCCGCGCGTCGCGGTCGCGGCGCCCCACGAACCCTCGGTTGACGATCGCCATGGTCGCGGAGTCTACGCGGCTCGCTTCTATTCGGCCCGCTCGCTCCGCTCCCCGGCGCCGGCATCAATTCGGCCCGCTCGCTTCGCTCCCGGCGCCGGCATCAATTCGGCCCGCTCGCTTCGCTCCCGGCGCCGGCATCAATTCGGCCCGCTCGCTTCGCTCCCGGCGCCGGGTGCGGTCAGGCGAAGTCGAACAGCATCGGTACCACGACGACGACCGCGGCCGCCCAGAGTGCGAACACCGGCAGATAGTCGGTCTGCCACCGCTCCGTCGCATCGAACCCGCGGCGGCGGCGGACGAAACCGAAGAGCAGGTACGCGGCCCACGACAAGTTCACCAGCAGGACGAGATTGAGACCGAGCGCCACCGTCTTGTTGGCCGTGAACCCGAACTCCGCGATCCGCGACGCCATGATCGTCAGCATCACCGCGTCGACCGCGAGCGCAGTCACGACCAGAATCAGCTGCAGGCGGTCAAAGAGCTCCGGGCGTAGATGCGGATCGCGCGCGGAGATCGCGTACAGCAGCAAGCCGAGCACGACCACAAGGATCAGGTCCACCAGGATCAGCAGTTCACGGTCGACGTCCACGACGTCGCCACTGGTCACCATCGCGATCAGCAGCACGACGAGCATCACCGCGGTGACGGGCGTGAAGACCTTGGTCAACACCGGTGCGATGTTCTCGACCACGCTCTGCTTCGCCTCCACCAGCCATGCCGCCAGCAGCACGATGCCGGGCGCGGCGATGGGCGCCAGCCACTGGGAGATCACGGTGTCGACGTCGATGTCGAGCGCACCGAATGCCCCCGCGGTCAGACCGGTGAGGACTCCCGCACCGAGGCCGAGAAGCGTTGCATACACGACCCATTCGCCGGTGAACCGGATGAAGTCCATCCGACGCGGTCCGGACGTCCAGCGGCCGCCGACGTAGGTCACCCCCATGAGGAACCACAGGACGATCGGCGCGTGGATCGCGACGATGGCCTGGGTGGTGCCGTCGTCGACGAACGGGTAGACGTTGACGACGATTCCGGTCACGACGAATGCACCGATCACCGTGAGCGCGGTTCGCGTCGAAACGCGGCGCTTCCAACCGAAATACAGTGCCATGAAAGGAAGTACGAGCAACGCGGCATTGCGGACGAGCACCCATTCCGGCATGACCTCGACGGCGACGCGGACGGTCGTGGCGGCCGCGACGACGAGGCCGATCACGACTCCGAGTTCGTGACGTCGTCGGCCCAGATCGCCGGATGGTTCCGCGGTCAGCACCAGCTGCTTCCACAACCGGTCGGAGTGCTCGCGGGCGAACTCACGCGACAACGCATCGACGCGGCCCATGCGCTTGACGGCGACCAGGAACGCTTCGTCGTCGTCGAGGCCACCGGCGGCGAGGTCGGCGATCTGCCCGCGGAGGTGGTCTTCCATCTCGTCGGCGTCGGTGGTGGCGATGGCTTGGTGTCGGAGAACGTATCCGCGCCATCGGTCGATCTGGCTCTCGAGCTCGGTCTCCGCGGTCATGCCAGGCCCTCCGCGGTCGGCGGCAGGGCGACCGTCCGCCACACCTGGTCGAGCGCGTCGGCCACGACCTCCCACTGCGACCTCCGCTCGGCGAGCGCGGCCAACCCCGATGCCGTGATCGAGTAGTGCTTGCGACGCCGCCCGGTGTCGGCTGCACCCCAGCTCGCCTCGACGTGGCCGGCGCGCTCCAAACGGTGCAGAAGGGGATAGAGCATGCCGTCGGTCCACTCCATCCGACCACCGGACATCTCTCGGACCCGCTTGAGGATGGCGTACCCGTACGACTCGCCCTCGGCGAGAATCCCCAGCACCAGCGGGGTCGCGGACGCGGCCACCAAGTCCTTCTCGATATACATAGCACTCCTATACCTAGAACTGCTAGGAGCATAGCAGTTCTAGGTATAGGAGTCCTCGGACCGGCGTGTGCCGATTACTTCTTCGACAGGGACGACTCCTTGTGGGCGGCCTTCGAGCCCGTCTTCGACGACTTGACGATCCAGTACGGCTCGTCCTCGCTGGCCTTGAACTTCTGCCCCTCGAAGGTGAATTCCTTGGTGCGCTTCTCTTCCGCAGTGCCCTCGGTCTCGCCCTGAGAGGTGTTCCAGCGGACGGTGTCGTTCTTCTTGATCGCCATGGCGGCAGTGTGCCCCGACGGCGTCGACGGTCAAACCTTCTCCGCTGCAAGAGTCGCTGTGGAACGATCATCACGTCGTGTCGAGCCGGAGGTACGCATGAGCGTCGAACGTTCCGAGAACCCGCAGAGAACCGAGCCCGCCATCGACGTCCGGGGTCTGCGTAAGTCGTTCGGTAGGTTCGAGGCGCTTCGCGGACTCGACCTCGAGGTCTTGCGAGGGGAGGTCCACGGCTTCCTCGGGCCCAATGGCGCGGGCAAGTCGACGACGATCCGGGTCCTGCTGGGTCTGTTGCGCGCGGACGGGGGAGAGGTCCGACTCCTCGGCGGCGACCCCTGGCGTGACGTCGTCGAGCTGCACCGCCGGCTGGCGTACGTACCCGGCGACGTCGCGTTGTGGCCGACGATGACCGGCGGGGAGATGATCGATCTGCTCGGCTCGATGCGCGGCGGACTCGACGAGGGGCGCCGGGCCGACCTGGTCTCCAGGTTCGAGCTCGACACGTCCAAACGTGGACGGCAGTACTCCAAGGGAAACCGGCAGAAGGTCGCGATCGTGGCGGCGCTGGCGTCGGACGTAGAGCTGCTCATCCTCGACGAGCCGACGTCGGGCCTGGACCCGTTGATGGAGAACGTCTTCCAGGAGGTCGTGGGGGAGGCCACCGCTCGCGGTACCACCGTGCTGCTGTCGAGTCACATCCTCGCCGAGGCGGAGACCCTGGCGGACCGGCTCAGCATCATCCGCGACGGGGCCGTCGTGGCGACCGGCTCCTTGGCCGAGCTGCGCGGGCACACCCGCACTTCCGTTCGCGCCGAACTGGATTCGGCGCCGAGCCCGGACCTTCTCGCGCAACTGCACAACGCCGAGGTGCACGATATCGATTCGCACGACCACGACTCCGGCGGGCTCCGACTGAGCGCGACCGTGGACTCGGATCAGATCGGTCCGGTGATGTCAGCGCTGACCGGCTGCGGCCTGCGATCGCTGACGGTCGAACCGCCTTCCTTGGAGAGCTTGTTCCTGTCGCTGTATGAGAAGAACGACATGTCCGCCGGAGGACGGTGAGGCCATGACGGCGTCGACGATCGGCACCGCTCCACTACTGCGAGCCTCCCTGCACCATGAAGGTCGCAGCTTCGCGCCGTGGATCGTCTTGCCCACCGCACTGGCCGTGTCGTCGGTCATCGCCTACCCGTTGCTGTTTCCCGACGCCGCGGAACGCGCCGCGTTCGCCACGACGATCGGCTCGAATCCCGCACTCGGGCTGATCTTCGGACCCGCTTACGACCTGGCCACGGTCGACGGATTCGTCGCGTGGCGCAGCCTCGCGCTGGGCGGTTTCATCGCCGCGCTCGGTGCGATCTTCATCGTGGTCAAAGCCGCACGTGGACAGGAGGATTCCGGCCAGGCCGAACTTCTCGCCGCGGGGGTGCTCGGACGTGCCGCCCGACTGTCGACCGCGTTGATCATGGCCGGCGTGTGCTCGATCGCCATCGGCATCCTGGCGGGTCTGGCGACGTCGCTGTGCGGTGGGGCCTGGGGGTCGTCGTTCCTGCTGGGCGCCGGGTTCACGGTCACCGGTTGGATGTTCGGCGCCATCGCCGCGGTCAGCGCCCAGGTGGGTTCCGACGCCAGGGCCGCCACCACGATCGCCGTGTCGCTGCTCGGCGTCCTGTTCGTGCTGCGCGGGTTTCTGTTCTCGGTGAACGCACCGACGTGGACGACGTGGGTCAATCCGTTGGGATGGGTTCAAGAGACCAGACCCGCGACCGGCGATCACTGGTGGCCGTTGCTGATCGGCGTCGCGTTCGTGGTCGTCGTCGGTGCAGCGGCTTTCGCATTGCAGCGTGCACGGGATTTCGGTCAGGGACTCATTCCGGCCCGGCCGGGTCCGGCGCGGGGCCGCATCGGCTCGCCACTGGCTCTGGCGATCCGCCTCAACCGGGCACCGATCGTCGCGTGGTCGATCGCGTTCGTCGGGCTCGGTGTCATCTTCGGCTACTTCACCCGGTCGGTGCGCGGCCTGCTGACCGCGAATCCCGCCATGGCCCAGATCTTCGCCTCCGGCGCGGCGTCGCCCGCGGACCTGGTATCGGCCTTTGTCACAACGATTCTCGGTCTGGTCGGGATCATCGCATCCGTGGCCGGGGTCCAGATCGTCAATCGCATCCGGACCGAGGAGCTCGACGACCGCGCGGAAGCGGTGCTCGCGACCGGCGTCAGCCGTCCGAGGTACTTCGGCGCCGTCACCGGTGTCGCCCTCGTCGTCCCCGCCGCGCTCGTCACCATCGCCGGGCTGGTCGTCGGCGTCTTCGCCGCCACGGCCGATCTCGGCCTCGGCTTCGGCGACGTGTTCCTCCAGTCCATCGCCACGATCCCCGCCGTGTGGGCGGTCGTCGGCATCGCCGTCGCCGTCATCGGCGCCCGACCCCGCGTGCGACCCGCGATCTGGCTGGGCGTCCTGGTGTCCTTCGTGCTGACGATCCTGGGCCCGAGTTTCAAACTCCCGGACTGGGCGCTGGGCTTCAGCCCGTTTCATCACGTACCGGATGTGTCTGCCGCCCAGCCGGATTGGTGGGGACTGGTCTGGGTGGGGGTCGTCGTGGTGCTGCTCGTCGCTCTGGGGTTCGCCGGCTTCCGCCGGCGGGACATCCCGTGACGGCGTCGCTTCGAGAGCGAGCGGGCCCCGTCCCTGCTCCTGAAAGCAAGCCCGACAACTGCTCCCTGAGGTGCGAGCGAAGCGAGCCACGAAGGGCTTCGCAACCTGTCTCACCAGGCCCTTCGTGGCTCGTCGCTGGCGCTCCTCGCACCTCAGTATCTGCGGCCTGGCGGCCGTCGTGGGGGTCGAAGAGTTCGTGCTGGTCACCGGCGCGTGGGGGGTTGATAGTGGAGGGGTGGGATGCGGTGACC
>NZ_SCOC01000036.1:0-46537 GCF_005502615.1 Gordonia sp. ALPHA1B1
CCAGCCCAATACAGCCAGGGGCGGTAACCAGCGGTAGAGCCAGATGCCTGATGGTCAGAACCCAACCACCACCGAAGTGGCTAGACAACCCTGACACTGAAACCAGCGGTGGGCGGCTCAACCAGCGGTGGGTGGCTCAACCAGCGCTGGGCGGCTCAACCAGCGCTGGGCGGCTCGACCGGCAGAGGCGTCCTCGCCGCGGCCCTCGATGTCGCCCTCGGTCTGGAGGTAGACGGTGCGCAGGGCGTCGAGGAGCTCGGCGGGCGGTTCGCGCCACATGTCGCGTTCGACGGCCTCGAGGAGACGTTCGGCGATGCCGTGCAACGCCCAGGGATTGGACTGCTGCATGAACTGCTGGTTCGTCTCGTCGAGGACATAGGACTCGGTGAGCTTCTCGTACATCCAGTCGGCGACGACGTCGGTGGTCGCGTCGTACCCGAAGAGGTAGTCGACCGTGGCGGCCATCTCGAACGCACCCTTGTATCCGTGGCGCTGCATCGCCGAGATCCAGCGCGGGTTGACGACGCGGGCGCGGAACACCCGGCTGGTCTCCTCCGACAGCGTGCGGGTGCGGACGGAGTCGGGGCGGGTGCTGTCGCCGATGTAGGCCTCGGGCGAGGAACCGGTCAGTGCGCGAACGGTCGCGACCATGCCGCCGTGGTACTGGAAGTAGTCGTCGGAGTCGGCGATGTCGTGTTCGCGGGTGTCGGTGTTCTTGGCCGCCACGGCGATCCGCTTGTACGCGGCGCGCATGTCGTCGACCGCAGGTACACCGTCGAGGTCGCGTCCGTAGGCGTAACCGCCCCACTCGGTGTAGACGCGGGCCAGGTCCTCGTCGCTGCGCCAGTCCCGTGAGTCGATGAGTTGCAGGATGCCGGCGCCGTAGGTGCCGGGCTTGGAACCGAAGACACGTGTCACGGCCCGACGCCGGTCGCCGTGCTCGGACATCGCGGCGCGCACGTGGGCGGCGACGAAGTTCTGCTCGTCGGACTCGTCATCGGCGGCCGCGGCGAGCGCGACCGCGTCGTCGAGCATCGTGACGACGTGCGGGAAGGCATCCCGGAAGAAGCCGGAGATGCGGACGGTGACATCGATGCGGGGACGTCCGAGTTCCTCGAGGCCGATGAGCTCGAGCGAGGAGACCCGCCGCGACATCTCGTCCCACACCGGCATGACCCCGAGCAGCGCGAGCACCTCGGCGACGTCGTCACCCGAGGTGCGCATGGCGCTGGTCCCCCACACCGACAGCCCCACCGACGCCGGGTATTCGCCGTGGTCGGTCAGGTAGCGCTCGAGCAGGGAGTCGGCCATCGCGCGGCCGGTCTCCCACGCCAGCCGTGAGGGCACGGCCTTCGGGTCGACCGAGTAGAAGTTGCGTCCGGTCGGCAGCACGTTGATCAGCCCGCGCAGCGGTGACCCGCTCGGTCCGGCCGGGATGAACCCGCCGTCCAGTGCGTGCAGCACCCGCGGGACCTCGGCGGTCGTCTGACGCAGGCGCGGGACGACCTCGGTCGCCGCGAAAGTGAGCACATCCCCGACCGCGCTGGGCAGTCCCGCGGTGGCCGCGGCAACTGCTTCGGTCGACCAGTCGTCCTTGGCGCAGGCGGCGACGAGTTCGCGGGCCTGCGCCTCGACGGCGTCGACGGAACCGCGTTCGGCCGAGCCGTCTTCGACGAGTCCGAGGGCCTCGCGCAGGCCGGGCAGGGCCGACGTGCCACCCCAGAGCTGGCGTGCGCGCAGCATGGCGAGGACGAGGTCGACCTCGGCGTCGTCGCGCGGGGGCTCGCCGAGCACGTGCAGCCCGTCACGGATCTGCACGTCCTTGATCTCGCACAGCCACCCGTCGACGTGCAGCAGCATGTCGTCGAAGACCTCTTCGTCGGGCCGTTCGGTGAGCCCGAGGTCGGAGTCCATCTTCGCCGCGGTCAGCAGTGTCCAGATCTGCTGGCGGATCGCGGGCAGCTTCGCCGGGTCGAGTGCGGAGATGTTGGCGTGCTCGTCGAGAAGCTGTTCCAGCCGGGCGATGTCGCCGTAGGACTCGGCGCGTGCCATCGGCGGGATCAGATGGTCGACGAGAACCGCATGAGCGCGGCGCTTGGCCTGCGTCCCCTCGCCCGGGTCGTTCACCAGGAACGGGTAGACGAGCGGGAGGTCGCCGAGGGCGGCGTCGGTGCCGCAGTCCGCCGACATGCCGAGGTTCTTGCCGGGCAGCCACTCGAGGTTGCCGTGTTTGCCGACGTGCACGATGGCGTCGGCGCCGAAGCCGTTGTCGTGCGCCGCGATCCACCGGTACGAGGCGAGGTAGTGATGCGACGGCGGCAGATCGGGATCGTGGTAGATCGCGACCGGGTTCTCGCCGAACCCGCGCGGCGGCTGCACCATGATCGCGATGTTGCCGAAGGTCAGTGCGGCGATGACGATGTCGCCGTCCGGGTTGTGCGTGCGGTCGACGAACAGGTCGCCCGGTGCGGGACCCCAGTGTTCGGTGACCGCCGAGCGAAGCCCCTCGGGCAGGGTGTCGAACCACGACCGGTAGTCGCGCGCCGACAGGCGGATCGGGTTGGCGGCGAGGGTCTCCTCGGTGAGCCAATCCGCATCCTGACCGCCGGTGGCGATGATCTGGTGGATCAGCGCATCCGAATCATCGTCGGCGAGACCGGGAATCGCGTCCGGACCGGACTCCGGGCCGATGTCGTAGCCGGCGTCGCGCATCGCGGCGAGCAGGCGCAGCAGGCTGCGCGGGGTGTCGAGACCGACGGCGTTGCCGATCCGCGCGTGCTTGGTCGGGTAGGCCGACAACATGACCGCGATCCGCTTGTCGGCGGCCGGGGTCCGACGCAACCGGGCGTGCGCGGTGGCGATCCCCGCCACCCGTGCGCAGCGCTCGAGATCCGGCTGGTACCACGGCAATCCGTCGTCGTCGAACTCCTTGAAGGAGAACGGCACGGTGATGATGCGGCCGTCGAACTCGGGCACCGCCACCTGGGTGGCGACGTCGAGTGGCGACAGGCCGTCATCGCTGTCCTCCCAGTCCGCGCGGGAACCGGTGAGGCACAGACCCTGCAGGATCGGGATGTCGAGTGCCGCGAGGCGTTCGATGTTCCAGGCCTCGTCGTCGCCGCCGGCCGATGCGGTGGCCGGGGTGGCGCCACCGGCGGCCAGCACCGTGACCACGAGGGCGTCGGCGGTACCGAGCAGTTCGAGGAGGTCGTCGGGGGCGGTCCGCAGCGACGCGCAGAAGATCGGCAGCGCGCGGGCCCCGCGGTCCTCGATCGCATCGCACAGCGCAGCGATGTACCGCGTGTTGCCCGCCAGGTGCTGGGCGCGGTAGTAGAGGACCGCGATGGTCGGGGCGTCGGGCCCTTCGTGGCTCGTCGCTTGCGCTCCTCGCACCTCAGGGAGCAATGAAGGGTCGGCTTGCGCTCCTCGCACCTCAGGGAGCAAAGAAGGGTCGGCTTGCGCTCCTCGCACCTCAGGGAGCGGAGAGGAGGCGGCCGAAGAACGTTCGAGCACACCCCACGCGGGGGTCTGCTGCGGGAGTTCGAAACCGTTGCCGGTCAGCAGGACGGTGTCGGATAGGAAGTGGTGCAGGTTCACGAGGTTGGCGACCCCGCCCGCGGCGAGATAGTCGTGGGCCTGGGCGGCGACGCCGGAGGGCACGGTGGAGTGCGCCATCAGATCGGGGTCGGGCTGCTGCTCACCGGAACAGACGACGAGCGGCTTGCCGGTCGCCTCGACCGCAGCCAGCCCGTCCTCCCAGGCGCGTACACCGCCCAGGATGCGCACGACGATGAGGTCGGCGTCGGCGGCGAGACGCGGGATGTCCTCGATCAGGATGCGAGACGGATTCGCGCCGCGGTAGGACACCGACGCATCGGGCAACGCGCTGCCCTCGTCGGCAGCCGAGGCCGTGAGCAGGTCGGTGTCCGAGGTCGAGAGCAGCAGGATCATCGTGTCTCCTCGCCGGGTTGTCGCGCCCGGTGCGTGTCGGTGCCGTGGGTGGCGGGTGCAGTGCGAGGGACTGGTCCGACTTCCGGATGTCCGGCCGATGCCGACCCCCGGTCACAGTGGCGCGACCGCGCCGGAATCGCACCGGCTTCAGCCCGCTCGCGGTGCGTTCAGCCTACGGCCACCGCGCCCGCCGGTCGTAGGCTGGTGGGATGAACCAGCCAGCCCGGGCCGCCACCGACCGTTGCCCAGGGGTCTTCGACACGCACCCGGCGGCCGACGGCGCGCTGGCCCGTGTCCGGCTGCCGGGCGGACGGATCCGTCCGGACCAGCTGGAGACGCTCGCCCGGGCCGCCGCCGACCACGCCGACGGGCACCTGGAACTGACGGTGCGCGGCAACCTCCAACTGCGCGGGATCACCGACGTCGAAGCCGTCGCGCAGGCCGTCGTCGCCGCCGGGCTCGCGCCGAGCAGCAGCCACGACAAGGTGCGCAACATCGAGCTCAGCCCCCTGACCGGTCGCATCGGCGGCGTCGCCGACGCGCGTCCGCTCGCCGCGGCCCTCGACGACGCCCTGCGGGCCGACCCGGCCGCGGCCACCCTGTCCGGCCGGTTCCTGTTCGGCATCGACGACGGGCGCGGTGACATCGCCGGACGACGACCCGACGCGTGCGCGATGATCCGGAGCGACACTCCCCTGGCCGCAGACGTCCTCATCGGCGGGACGGCCGTCGGATCGGCCACCGGTACGGAGGCGATCGTGCGCGCGCTCATCGCGGTGGCCGCGGGTCTGGGCGAGGTCTCGCCCGGCGCCTGGCGGGTCCGCGACCTCGACGACGACTCCCGGCGCCGGCTCGCGGAAATCATCGCCCCGACGCTGGATCCCGTCATCGGGGCCGACCCGGACGCGGCACAGGTCGCCTCGGAGGAACCGATCGTCGGCTGGTTCGACCAGGACGACGGCGCGGTGCTGCTCGGCGCGGTCGTCGAACTCGGACGCTTGCCGGCCCGGCTGGCGGAATTCATCGCGGCCGTGCAGGCGCCGGTCGTGTTCACCCCCGACCGCGAGATCCTCCTGTGCGACCTCGGCGAAGGCGTGGCCGAGACCGTCGTCCGCGTGCTCGCACCGATGGGTCTGATCTTCGACGCCGCTTCGCCATGGGCCCAGGTCAGCTGCTGCGTCGGAGCCCCGGGTTGCTCGTCCGCGCATGCGCCGGTCCGGGACGACCTGGTGGCCCGGGTGCAGGACGGCGACCCCGTCGAGGAGCGTGAACACTGGGTGGGCTGCGCCCGTGGCTGCGGGTCGCCGGCCGAATCGCACCTGTCGGTGCAGGCCACGCCCGACGGCGGATACGAACGGCGGCGCCGTTAGGCTCGTTCCCACCATGACCGAGTACCTGCGTGACGGCGCCGCGATCTACCGCCAGTCCTTCGCCACGATCCGCGCCGAGTCCGACCTCTCCGCGTTCGCACCCGACGTCGCGACCGTTGTCGTCCGCATGATCCACGCGTGCGGCCAGACCGACCTGACGCGCGACGTGGTCGCGACGCCCGGCGTCGTGACCGCCGCGCGCAGTGCCCTCGAAGCCGGCGCCCCGATCCTCTGCGACGCCAACATGGTGGCGTCCGGGATCACGCGCAAGCGTCTCCCCGCGGACAACGAGGTGCTCTGCCACCTGTCCGAACCCACCCTCCCAGCCCTCGCCGAGAAGATGGGAACCACGAGGACCGCTGCGGCACTGGAGTTCTGGCGGCCGCGCCTGGAAGGTGCCGTGGTCGCGATCGGCAACGCGCCGACCGCACTGTTCGCGCTCCTGGACATGATCGACGACGGCGCACCGCGTCCCGCCGCCGTCGTCGGGGCACCCGTCGGTTTCGTCGGCGCGGTCGAATCCTGCGCGGCACTGGCCGAACGCGACGACCTCGAATTCATCACGGTCACGGGTCGGCGTGGTGGATCGGCGATCACCGCGGCCGCGGTCAACGCGCTCGCGACCCCGCAGGAATGATGGTGGACCCCATGAACTCTGACAGCACCGCAGCGGCCGGACGGGAGTCACGTCCGGGCACGCTCTACGGCATCGGGCTCGGCCCGGGTGACAGCGAGCTGATGACCGTCAAGGCCGCCCGCCTGATCAGCACCGCGGACGTGATCGCGTATCACTCGGCGCGACACGGCAACAGCATCGCGCGATCGGTGGCCGAACCCTACCTGCGCGACGGCCAGACCGAGGAACGTCTCATGTACCCGGTCACCACCGAGACGACCGACCACCCCGGCGGGTATCAGGGCGCTCTCGACGACTTCTACGCCGAGAGCGCCGAACGTCTCGCGGTGCACCTGCGCGCGGGCCGCGATGTCGTCCTGCTCGCCGAGGGCGATCCGCTTTTCTACAGCTCCTACATGCACATGCACAAACGCCTGGCACCGCATTTCGACGCCGAAATCGTGCCCGGCGTCACCTCGGTGAGCGCGGCGTCCGCGGCGACCGGGGTCCCCCTCGTCGAGGGCGAGGAGACGCTGACCGTCGTGCCCGGTACCGCGTCGACCTCGGAGCTGCTCTTCCGTTTCCGGTCCGCGGACGCGATCGTGGTCATGAAACTCGGTCGGACCTTCGAGCGGGTGCGCGACGCCCTCCGCGAGGCCGGGCGTCTCGACGAGGCCTTCTACGTCGAACGCGCGTCGACGACCGTCGAGCGGGTGTTGCCGGCCGCCGACGTGAATCCCGCAGAGGTGCCGTACTTCTCGATCCTCGTCGTCCCGGGACGCCGCAACAACCCGATGTTCGAACCGGAGCCCGTCCCCGGTGAGCTCGTCGTCGTGGGGCTCGGACCGGGTCACGACAGCTGGACCACCCCGGAGGTCCGCGCGGAGCTGGCCACGGCCACCGACCTCGTCGGTTACACCACCTATCTCAAGCGCGTCACCCCGCGGCCGGGGCAGCGAGTACACGCCAGCGACAACCGGGTCGAGGCCGAGCGGGCCGAGTTCGCGCTCGACCTCGCTCGACGCGGCGCTCGCGTCGTCGTCGTCTCGTCCGGTGATCCCGGCGTCTTCGCGATGGCCGCCGCGGTCGCCGAGGTCGCCGCACAGCCCCGGTGGCACGAGGTGCCCGTCCGTGTGGTGCCCGGCGTCACGGCGGCGACCGCGGTCGCCGCTGCCGTGGGAGCGCCCCTCGGGCATGACTTCGCGATCATCTCGCTCTCCGACCGGTTGAAGCCGTGGTCGGTCATCGAACGGCGCATCCGAGCCGCACTCGGCGCCGACCTGGTGATCGCCATCTACAACCCGGGCTCGGCGAGCCGCACCTGGCAGGTCGGGGCCCTCAAACACACTCTCTCGCAGACGGTGTCGCCCGATCGCGTCGTCATCCTCGGACGGGACGTCGGTGGTCCGGAGCAGCAACTCACCACCACCACGGTCGCGGACTTCGATCCCGCGGTCGTCGACATGCGCACGATGATCATCATCGGGTCGTCGGCCACAAGGGTCGCGCCGCGCGCGGCCGGAACGTTGGTGTTCACACCGCGCAGTCACCACCCGGTCGACAGCGACGATCACACCGCCGATCAGTCAGCCGAACAGCTCCTCGAGCCAGTTCCGGGCGGCACCGACATCTGAGACGACCGGCGTGTCGGGTTCGGCGGGCCGGTCGACCATGATGACCGCGATCCCGAGTTCGGCCGCGGCCGCCAGCTTGGCCGAGGTCAGCGTTCCGCCGCTGTTCTTCGTGACCAGCAGATCGATGTCGTTGTTCCGCAGCAGCTCTCGCTCCGACCGGTGGTCATAGGGCCCCCGCGAGCGCAGCACCTCGTGATGCGGCGGAAGCGCTCCGGTCGGGGCGTCGACGACCCTGATCAGGAACCACGCCGAATCGATCCCCGCGAAGACACCGACGTCCTGGCGGCCGGTGGTCAGGAAGACACGTCTGCCGCGGGCGGCCACTTCACGCGCGGCGGCGGGGAGGTCGGGCACGCGTGTCCACGTGTCGGTGTCGCCGGGCACCCACGGATCGCGACGCAGGCGCAGCAGCGGCACACCCGCATCGGCGGTGGCTCGCGCCGCATTGCGGGTGATCGTCGCGGCAAATGGATGGGTCGCGTCGACCACTGCCTGAATGCGGTTGCTCTGCAACCACTCCCGGAGCCCGTCGGATCCGCCGAACCCGCCGATGCGCACCGGCCCGACCGGTAGGCGGGGGTGTTTCACCCGGCCGGCGAGGGAACTGATGAACGCGATGTCGGTGTCGGCGAGGGTCGAGGCGAGCGCTCGCGCCTCCCCGGTCCCGCCGAGGATCAGGACGTGCGGGACAGGATCCGGCGGGCTCTGGTCGGTCACGACGTCGAGTGGCGATCAGCGCGGAGTTTGGTCATCCGCGCATGCGAGTACAGATAGCTGTCGGTGACGTCCGACCGGCAAGGACCGAGCACGTGACCGACGAAGATGACCGCGGTCCTCCGGATGTCGGCGGCGTCGAGGGCCTCGGGCAACCGGTTGAGCGGACACCGTACGATCTGCTCGTTCTCCCGACTGGCGAAAGCGACTGTGGCGGTAGGGCAGTCATCGCCGTAGTGCGGGGTGAGCGCCGCCACGATCTCCTCGGCCCGATGGGCTGCGAGATGCAGCGCGAGTGTCACCCCCGTCCGGGCCAGGGTCGCGAGGTCCTCCCCCGGCGGCATGTCCGTCGACAGGGTGGAGACCCTCGTGATCAGCAGGCTCTGGCCGACACCGGGGATGGTGAGTTCGGTGTCGAGTGCCGCCGCGGCAGCCGCGAACGCCGGGACACCGGGCACGATCTCGTGATCGATTCCGCGCGCGGTCAGCTCACGCTGTTGCTCGGACATCGCCGAGTACACGGAGAGGTCACCGGAGTGGAGGCGGGCCACGTCGTGCCCCTTGCCGACGGCCGCCGCGATGACATCGATGATGTCCGACAACGGCATCCGGGCGGTGTCGATCAGTTCGGCACCGTCGGGACACAGGTCGAGCAGTTCCGAGGGCACCAGTGACCCGGCATAGACGCAGGTCTGGCACTCCCCCAGCAGCCGCGCTCCGCGCACCGTGATGAGATCGGGCGAACCCGGGCCGGCCCCGATGAAGTAGACGGTCAACGGAGCGCCTCCGTCGAATCCGCGGCGGCAGCGTGGGGTGCCGTCTTCGCGACGGCCCACTGCACGATCGGCAGCGCGGGGCGCCAGGTGTGCATCGTGCCGAGCGGTGCCACCTTTTCGACCGACAGGCGTCGTAGGTCACCGCCGTGTCGGGCGTGCCAGCGCGTGACGAGCGTCTGGTTCTCCACGGTCACCGCGTTCACGACGAGCCGCCCCGAGTCCGGCAGCCTGGTCCAGACGAGCGAGAGGATCTCCTCGTCCAGTCCGCCACCGATGAAGACGGCATCCGGTTGCGGTGCGTCGGACAGGCCGTCGGGAGCCGGGCCCCGCACCGAGAGCCGATGCGCCACCCCGTGTCGGGTGGCGTTGCGTCGCAATCGATCAGCGCGATCGGGATCGCGTTCGAAGGCGACGACCACTCCCCGGTCGTCCGCGCGCAACCACTCGATCGTCACACTGCCCGACCCGGCCCCGATGTCCCAGAGGAGCTGCGCGCCGGCCGGTTCCAACGCGCACACGGAGAGGGCACGGATCGTCGACTTGGTGATCTGACCGTCGTGTTCATAGGTGTCGTCCGGCCGGCCCGGGAGCCGGGACCGGCGGGGTCCGACGCAGTCGACGGCGACGATGTTGAGCGGGTCCCCGGCCCGGCGGCGCCAGGTCTCGGCCGTACCGGTGGCGATCTGTTCGGCGGGCCCACCGAGCTGCTCGAGGACGGTCATCGTGGACGCACCGAAACCGGCGTCGACCAGGATGCCGGCGAGTGCGGCGGGTGTGGTCTCGTCGCGGCTCAAGAGAAGTACGCGAGCCCCGTCGGTGACCTCGCCGAGCACCACGCCCGGCTCGGCGCGCACCGCACTGACGATCCGGGTCGTGGCGAGGTCCCAGCCCAGACGCGCACAGGCGAGGCTCGCGCTCGACACTGCCGGATACACCCGTACCCGGTCGGCACCGACGCGCGCGATGATGCTCGCACCGACGCCGTGGAACATCGGGTCGCCGCTCGCCAGGATGTGGATCGTGTCCGGGTGAACGGCGTCCGCGGCCTCGCTCTCGACCACTTCTGCGAGGTGTTCAGACATCGGCGACCGCCACGGTCGCAGTTCGGCGTCCAGTTCGGGCACCGCGCCGTCGAGGAGCGCCAGTTGCCGCGCAGCGCCGTAGATCACGCGAGCGCGGCGGAGTTCGTCGCGGACGGTCTCACCCAGACCGGACCAACCGTCGGCGCCGATCCCGACCACCACGAACTCCGATGGGACGAACTCGGACGGGACAGACGACGTGACTTCGGTGTCCGGAGACGTCATCGGGGAAGTCTCCGCCACACGGCACGCGGCAGCAGTCGCATCCCGAAGAACAACGGACGCAACGTCCCGGGGATCCAGACCTCACCGCGGCCCATGCGATAGGCGTGTGCCACCGCGTCGGCGACCTGCTCGGCATCCCGCGACAGCGGGGCCGGTTTGACCCCCGAGGCCATCAGGTCGCGGGTCATCGCGCCGATCACGAAGCCCGGGCGGGCCAGCAGCAGGCGAGCGCCGGTGCCGTGCAGCGCATCCGCGAGTCCGCTCGCGAATCCGTCGAGACCCGCCTTGGTCGACCCGTAGACGTAATTCGCGCGGCGCACCCGGACACCGGCGACCGAGGAGAAGACGATGATGGTTCCGGAGCCCTGCGCGCGCAGTACCGAAGCAAGCGGGGTGAGCACGCTGATGTGGGCGTAGTAGTCGGTGTGGGCGATCTGAAGTGCATGCGCCACATCGGTTTCGGCGCGAGCCTGGTCGCCGAGGATGCCGAACGCGATGATCGCGATCCCGATCGGCCCGTGTCGCTGCGCCAACGACTCGACGAGCCTTGGATGGCTGTCGGTGTCGTTCGCGTCGAAGGCGACGGTGTGTACCTCGGTTGCACCGGCGTCGAGCAGTCGTGCGGACTCGGCCGCGAGGTCGTCGGGACGGCGGGCCGCCAGGACGACGGTCCGCCCGGATGCGAGGCGCGCCGCGGTGGCGACGCCGATCTCGCTGCGGCCGCCGAACAGCACGAGGGCACCGGCCGGGTCGGTGTCCGGACGCGCTGATGCCCATCTGCTGCGTGACGCCATGGCTGCCAGTATCGCATCGGCCCCGCGACCGACCGTGTGCGGCGTCGCGGCTAGTTTGGTGTCATGCCTCGTACCGCCGCCGATCTCGGGCCCGATGCGCTCGCCTTCCTCGTCGAACGCCACCTCGGGACCCTCACCACACTGCGCGCCGACGGCACCCCCCACGCCGTGGCCGTCGGGTTCACCTGGGATCCCGATGCCGGTCTGGCGCGGGTCATCACCTCGGACGGCAATCAGAAGGTCCGCAACACCGAGCGTGGTGGCTACGCGGCTGTCACCAACGTCGACGGCCCGCGATGGCTGACCCTGGAGGGACCCGCGACGGTGAGTCGTGAGCCCGAGCGCGTGCGCGAGGCCGAGCAGCGCTACGCGCAGCGATACCGGGAGCCCAGGCCGAACCCGCGCCGCGTCGTGATCGAGATCAGCGTGAGCCGGGTGCTGGGTTCGGCGTCGCTGTTCAGCTAGTGACGCGCGTCGGAAGTCGGATGCTTCTTGCGGAGCCGTCCGGCACCGGCCCGGCCAATACACCACCCGGGTGGTCCGCAACGGACCCGACGAAGGCCGCTGCGCCTGGCGACTCAACCCTGAACCCGGCGCACCACCCAACCCCGAACACATCAACCGCCGACCCGACATACTCCGACGGTTCGCAGAACATCTGAACACCGGGCGCGATGAGATCCACGGACCTACCACCCGACGGTTTGGCAGGCTCGGTCGCCGGACCCTTCGTGACGCGCCCCCGGATTCAAACCCGCCAACCAGCGAACTTCAACTCGACTGCTGGACCTCGATCGAAGTCCAGCAGTCGAAATGAGGTTCACCGGTCGAATTTCGCCTACAACCGGACGAGTTCGTGCGGGCGGTTGTTCAGCGACTCGCAGCCGTCATCGGTCACGACGACGATGTCCTCGATGCGGGCACCCCAGTGACCGGGCACGTACACCCCCGGCTCGACGCTGAACGCCATGCCGGTGCGCAACGGGATGTCGTTGCCGCCGACGATGTACGGCTCCTCGTGTACCGACAGCCCGATCCCGTGGCCCGTCCGGTGGATGAACCGATCGGCCAGGCCGCGCTCCGCGAGGAGATCACGCGCCGCCGCGTCGATCGAGGACGCGCTCACCCCCGGCCGGACGGCGGCCACCGCCGCGCGTTGGGCCTCGAGCAGGGCGGCGTAGGCGTCGGCGATGTCGGCGGGCGGATCGTCGAAGCAGTAGGTGCGCGTCGAGTCGGAGTTGTAGCCCGGCTCGACCGGGCCGCCGATGTCGATCACGACGATGTCGGACCGCTCGATGACCCGGTCGGAGAATTCGTGGTGGGGATCGGCTCCATTCGGTCCCGACCCGACGATGATGAAGGCCGCCTCGGTGTGTCCCTCCTCGAGGATCGCGGCGGCGATGTCGGCGGCCACCTCGCGTTCGGTGCGGCCGGGGATCAGCCAGTCCCCCATCCGCGCGTGCACCCGGTCGATCGCGGCACCCGCGCGGCGGAGCGCGTCGATCTCCGCGGCATCTTTGATCATTCGTAATTCGCGGAGCACGTCGGTCGCCAATTGCGGTGTCGCGCCGGTGTGTCGGGCCAGCGGGATGACGTGGAGGGCGGGCATGGAGTCGGAGACC
Source organism: Gordonia sp. ALPHA1B1 (assembly GCF_005502615.1). Taxonomy (NCBI): domain Bacteria; kingdom Bacillati; phylum Actinomycetota; class Actinomycetes; order Mycobacteriales; family Gordoniaceae; genus Gordonia; species Gordonia sp. ALPHA1B1. The sequence goes on from NZ_SCOC01000036.1 coordinate 12,785, forward strand.
GCGATCCGCGGCTGCGACGGCAATCCGGCCAGCGCCAGCGCGTGGGCGTCGTCGCCGTCGACCCAGTCGGCCACCTCGATGTCGAGATCGCCGACCGCGGAGGACGACAGCGACGGGACCTCGAGCCGCGCGATCACCAATCGGGGATCACCGGTCGCGGGGATCACCAGCGCCGTGAGCCGTTCGAAGGTCTCCGCCCGGGAACCGATGAGGTACCGCAGGTCCGGCCCGGGGGCGACGACCAGCGCGTCCAACTCCGCGGCGCGGGTGAGTTCGGCGGCGCGGCGGACCCGGTCGCGATAGACCTGCGCCTCGAAGAGCGGCCCGGCTCCGGTCCCTTCGCCCGCCGTCGCGACCCGTGCTGCCCCACTCCCAGATGCCATGCGACGAACACTACCGCCGACTCATGACAGAGTGTGGGGGTGACGGATTCGTTGATGCTGCTCGACGGCGCCAGCCTGTGGTTCCGATCGTTCTTCGCGCTGCCGGAGAAGATGACCAGCCCGGATGGGCGACCGGTCAACGCGGTACGCGGTTTCGTCGACACGATCGCCAATCTCGTCGTGCGCGAACGCCCCACACGCTTGGTGGTGTGCCTCGATCTCGACTGGCGTCCCGAGTTCCGCACCGACCTGATCCCCACCTACAAGGCCCATCGCGTCGCGGTCCCCGACGGTGGGACCGACGTCGAGGGCCGGGACATCGACGTCGAAGAGGTACCCGACACGCTCACCCCGCAGGTCGACATGATCATGGCCGTCCTCGCTGCCGCGGGCATCGCCACCTCGGGCGCCGTCGGTTGCGAGGCCGACGACGTGATCGGCACGCTCGCCTACGACGAGGCGAACGATCCGGTGATCGTGGTCAGCGGTGATCGGGACCTGCTGCAGGTGGTCGCCGACGATCCCGTCCCGGTGCGCGTCCTGTACGTCGGCCGCGGTCTGGCGAAGGCCGAGATGATGGGCCCGGTGGAGGTCGCCGAGAAATACGGCGTGCCGGTCGAGCGCGCGGGTATCGGCTATGCGGAGATGTCGATGTTGCGCGGAGATCCCTCGGACGGTCTGCCGGGCGTGGCCGGTATCGGCGAGAAGACCGCGGCGAAACTGATCACCGAGTACGGCAGCCTCGACGCACTGGAGGCGGCTGCCGCCGACCCGTCGTCATCGGTTCCGACGCGGAGCCGCAAGGCACTGCTCGCCTCGGTCGAGTACCTGCAGGCGGCGCGGACCGTCGTCTCCGTGCGCACCGACGCCGAGACGATCGACAGCGGTTCGGACACCCTCCCGGCCGAGCCCGCCGACCCCGCCGCGCTCGCGGAGCTCGTCGAGGAGCTGGGCATCGGAGCGTCGGTGGGGAGGCTGGCCAAGGCTCTCGGCTGGCCCCAGGCCGGCTGAGGCCGCATGTCGCAGCCGACTGAGGCTGGAGCTCACAGCCGGTCGAGTCAGCTGGGGCGCGAGACCTCGTAGCGGCCGTCGTCGTCGATGAACGTGACGGTGACCTGCTGCTGCTGCCCGCCGACGGTGACCGAGCACGTGAACGATGCTCCGGTCTCCACCCGCTGCCCCGACGGGCACTGGACGTCGGAGACGTCGCTGGCCTGGTAGTCCTCGGTGAGGATCTTCTGCACGCCGTCCTGCGCCGCCTGTTGATCGAGGTTCTTCGGTGCCCATCCGGGGAAGAGGAATGCGGTGATCAGCACGATCGCGGCGATGAGGAGCAGCGCGCCGCCGCCGACGAACATCAGCGTCCGGGCGGTCTTGTTCGACTTCCCGGTCGCCATCCCGCTGAACTGGTCGCCGCCCCCGTACTGGTTCTGTCCGTACTGGTTCTGGGCGTACTGGTTCTGGCCGTACTGGTCCTGGCCGGGGGGCTGCTGGCCGTACTGTCCGGGTGCCCCGTACTGACCGGGCCCGTACTGACCCGGTCCCCCGTACTGACCGGCTCCGTATTGCTCGGCGCCATACTGACCGGCCGGTTGCCCGTACTGCCCCGGTTGTCCGCCGGGATGACCGACCTGAGTCGGCTGGGACTGAGACGGGGCCGACTGGGGCGGCTGGCCCGTCGGCCCACCCGGCTGCTGGTACGGGTTCTGCTGGTAGGGATTCTGTTGATACGGATTCTGTTGCGGCTGACCATAACCCGGGTTCTGTGACCCGGGGTTGGCGGAGCCCGGGTTGGGGGCCATCGTGGTCGGGTCGGCCTGCGGGGCGCCCGTCGGAGTGGCGCCGGGGAGGTTCACGATCTCGGTCTTGCCGTCGGGACCGGACTGATCACCGGAGGGATTCGGCTGGGACGGGTTGGGGTTGTACGGGTCGGTCATGAGTCCCTCCCACTCGGCCGTTCACCCGGACGGGTGCCGGCGAACTGTGACGTCGCGGCAGTATCGGGGCAGGACACGCCGACACCGAATGCGGGATGAACGTTACCTCAGCGGCCTGGGACTATCAGCGAACATCGCGCGTGGCCCGGCGTCGCGTCGTCCGGTGAACCGACACCGGCCCACACTCGTCGGCGGAGGTCGACGGCGCGGTTCAGCCGAGCTCGGCGGCGACCACGCCGCGGCGGATGGCCTTGACCGCTGCCCGCGCCGTCCCACCGAGGCGCGTGTCGGAGCCCACCCCGAGTCGGATCTGTTCGAGCAGGTCCACGACCTGCCGGTTCCACCGCACGAAGTCGCCCGGAGAGAGCAGCTGTCCGCGTTCGCCCGCCAGCAACAGGGCCTCGCCGAGCGAACGACCCGACGCCCACGGGGCCACGGCGACCGAGAAACCGGTGTCGGGTTCGCGTGTCGGACTGACCCGATGACGCTGCTCGACCGCGGTGACCCGCGACCAGATCTCGACGGTCGCGGCCATCGCCGCACGCATCGAGCTGCTGCCGGGCAGGGCGTCGACCCCGCTGTAACTGTCGCGCCGGCTCTCGTAGACGAGTGCGGCGACGACTGCGGCGAGGTCGGGGGGTGACAACTCGTCCCAGACCCCGGCTCGGATGCACTCGGTCACGACCAGGTCGCTCTCGCTGTAGATACGGCCGAGCAGCTTGCCCGAATCGGTCACCATCATCGTGTGCCCGGTGGACTCGGTCGACTCGGCGACGCGCTCGAGATATCCCAGCTCGCTGAGGACGCCGACGATGTGATCGAAGGTGACCCCGAGGGTGGACGTCCGCTCCCCGATGCTCCGCTCGGCGTTGACGATGTCGCGCACCAGCCGGTTACGGCGTTCGGCGAGCCGGAACAGCTCGTCACCGTTGGACAGCTGATGTGCCGGGTGCGCGCGCAGGGTTCGCCGAAGGTTCGCGAGTTCGGTGTCGTCGGCGGCGTCGGCGCGCTTCTTCTGACGTCCGCGCGGCATCTCGATGCCGGTCGATCGCAACGCCGACGCCAGGTCGCGGCGACCGCGCCCGGTGCGCCGGTCGGCGTTCTTCGGCATCCGCATGTTGCCCAGCACCTCGGGCGGGTTGACGAAGTCGCGGGTACCGACGCGTCCGCACCAGGCGTCCTCGGTCAGTACGAGCGGCTTCGGATCCTGCGCCTGCGTGGCCGGTTCGATGATGACAGCCAGACCGCGGTGCCGGCCGACGGGTACGCCGATGACATGACCACGTTTGAGTGCGGCCAGGTCGGCGGTGATGGCGTCGTGTGTATTGACCCGCTTGCGGTACTTCAGATCTCGTTCACGGCGGCGGATGTCCTCGCGCAAAGTGATGTAACCCAGGAAGCCCGCGTACGGACCGTCGTCCGAATCCGATTCGGCGCCACCGGGTTCCAACCCCCGAGCCTGCGCGGCGCGGGCCAGCTCGCCGTCGAGCTTGCGCAGTGCCCGTTGCGCCTCGTCCAGCTTTCGCGCCTGACCGACGACCGATCGATCGGCCTGGAACTGGGCGAACGACCGATGGAGCAGCTCACGCGCGCCGTCCGGGCCCAATCGACCGAGCAGGTTGACCGCCATGTTGTATTCCGGGGAGAACGAACTCCGCAGCGGGAACGTCCGCGCGCCGGCGAGGCCGGCGACCTCCTCCGGAACCACCTCGGGTGTCCACACCACGACGGCGTGACCCTCGACGTCGATCCCGCGACGGCCGGCGCGACCGGTCAGCTGCGTGAACTCGCCGGGCGTCAGGTCGACGTGCGATTCGCCGTTGTACTTCACGAGACGCTCGAGAACCACCGAGCGAGCGGGCATGTTGATGCCGAGCGCGAGCGTCTCGGTGGCGAACACCATCCGGACCAGGCCGCGCACGAACAGTTCCTCGACCGTGTGCCGGAAGGTCGGGAGCATGCCCGCATGGTGCGAGGCGAGTCCGCGTCGCAGCCCCTCGCGCCACTCATGCACCCCCAGCACGTCGAGGTCGGCCGGTGCCAGTTCGGTGAGATGGCGGTCGACGATCGCGTCGACCTCGCCGATCTCGGCGGGTGTGAGAAGCGAGATCCCGGATCGCAGACACTGCGCCAGGGCGGCGTCGCACCCGACACGGGAGAAGATGAACCCGATCGCCGGGAGCAACCCCTCGCGGTCGAGTCGCGTGACGAGGTTCGGCCGGGAGAGCGCGGGCCCCCGTCCGTCGCGCCGACGGGGCGCGCCGCCACGTCCTCGGCCACGGCCGCGCGACGCCTCCCGCTCGTCGTCGGCCATCAGGATCCGGTGCCGGATCTGGCGTTTGAGCTCCGGATTGACGCGCGGACGCGTGCCGGCCTTGCGGGCCGGACCGGTGTCGGCCGGATCGAACAGGTCGAACAGTCGCTGCCCGACGAGCATGTGCTGGGACAGCGGCACCGGACGGTGTTCGTCGACGATCACCGAGGTGTCACCGCGGACCGTCTGGATCCAGTCGCCGAACTCCTCGGCGTTGCTCACCGTCGCCGACAGACTGACGACCCGCACCGACGGTTCGAGGTGCAGGATCACCTCTTCCCACACCGCCCCGCGGAACCGGTCCGCCAGGAAGTGGACCTCGTCCATGACGACGTGGGACAGACCGTCCAGGGCCCGTGATTCGGCGTAGATCATGTTGCGGACGACCTCGGTCGTCATGACGACAACCGGGGCATCGGGATTGATCGAACTGTCGCCGGTGAGTAGCCCGACCGACTCGTGCCCGTGGACGGCAACGAGATCGTTGTACTTCTGGTTGCTGAGCGCCTTGATCGGCGTGGTGTAGAAGCACTTCGAGCCACCGGCCAGGGCCAGATGGACGGCGAACTCGCCGACGATGGTCTTACCCGCGCCGGTCGGTGCGCACACCAGCACACCGTGGCCGCCCTCGAGCGCCTCACACGCGCGGCGCTGGAAGTCGTCGAGGCGGAAAGCGAGTCTCGACGTGAACGAGTCGAGTTGGGTCACAGGACGTCGTCGAAGGTCTCGCGTGCCCGCGTCGACGTACGGGTGGCGTTGGCGACCGCGTTCGCCGGCGCCGGGATCGGCGATGCCGGGGCGATCGGTTTCGTCGGCGGCAGTGGGCTGGCCTCGTCATCGGAGAGGCCCGCCCATGCGGGCGCCTTCTTCGCCTTGCGTCGGTCGAAGATCCGCGCGAACTGGATCGCGAACTCGAGCAGCACGGTGAGCGCGAGGGCCAGTGCGAGCATCGTGAACGGATCCTGGCCCGGTGTCGCGATCGCGGCGAAGACGAAGACCGCGAAGATGAGCCCGCGGCGCCAGCTCTTCAACCGGGCGTAGGTAAGCACGCCGACGACGTTCAGCGCGATGATCAGGAGCGGGAGTTCGAAGCTGACGCCGAAGATCACCAGGACGTTGAGCATGAAGCCGAAGTACTGGTCACCGGCGAGTGCCGTGACCTGGACCTCGTTACCGACCGTCAGCAGGAAGTCGAAGGCCTTGGCGACTACCAGATAAGCGAGCACCGCGCCGCTGACGAACAGGGTCGTCGCCATCGCGACGAACATGATGCCGTAGCGACGTTCGTGGGCGTGCAGACCCGGAGTGATGAACTGCCAGATCTGGTAGATCCACACCGGGCAGGCGAGGACCACACCCGCGGTCAGCGCGACCTTCAACCGGAGCATGAACTGGTCGAACGGACCGGTCGCCAGAAGGCGACACGAATCATCCGGGGTCAGCGTCGCGCGTGACGACGCAGGCAGATCGCAGTACGGCCCGCGCAGGACGTCGCCGAGCGACGGGATGCCCAGGAAGCCGTGGCTGTACCAGACGAACCCGAAGATGGTGGTGGCGATGATGGCCAGCAGCGAGATGACCATACGAGTGCGCAACTCGTACAGGTGCTCGACCAACGACATGGTGCCGTCGGGATTGAGTTTTCGCTTGCGTTGCCGCGGGTCGAGGCGTCGGGGAATCGGGAGAGTGCGCACTGGCGATGCTCCGACGCGCCCCTAAGCCGATTTCTTGGCGTCGGCGTCGCGCTGCGTGGCCGGCTGGGTCGAGTCACCCGCGGGCAGCTCGCGTCGTGCCGGATCGGTCGCGGCCGCGTCGGCGGTGGCCTGCGCGTCCTTGTCGTCGTCCTTCTGCATCTCCTTGACCTCGCTCTTGAAGATGCGCAGCGACTGTCCCAGACCACGGGCGGCGTCCGGCAGCTTCTTCGAGCCGAACAGGATCAGCAGCACGATGGCGACGATCGCCCAGTGCCACCATGACGTGAAGCCCATGAGATCACCCTTCAGTTCGGAGCAGACAGTGTCCAATGCTACCCGACACACGCCGGGCCGGAAGGGCCCAGCCGTGGCCGGTCTCAGCGATAACGCCCGCGGGCGGCCTCCGCGGTGTCGGCGACCGCGGCGGCAATCGCAGGGTCATCGACGACCCGCACGGCGCCGGCGAATCCGAGCAGGAATCGGGTGAGCCATTCCGGCGAGCCGTAGACCAACCGGGCGCGGACGGGGAGACCTGGATCGGGCCGGTCCTCGACAGTCTCGAGGGGTTCGAGCGGGTAGTAATCGAGAATCCACAGGTGATCGGCGTCGATCTCGATCTCGACGGCCGGGAGGTCGGGGTCCTCGGCGACGAGCACCGACTGATTCGACGCCGCCGCCTCGGCCGGCGGACGACTCGGCTCGTCGAGGGCGGTCGCGGTGTCGACGCGGTCGAACCGGAACAACCGCACGCCTTCGGCCATCCGGCACCAGGCCTCGAGATAGGTGTGCTGGTCCATGACCTGCAGGCGGATGGGGTCGACCACGCGGTCGGTGACGCTGTCGCGTCCGGCCGAGTAGTAACGCAGGCGCAATGCCCGCGCCTTCTTGGTGGCCTCGCGGATCGTCGTGTAGGTGGGGTTCTCCCCCGGCGGCTCGGCGGGTGCGTCGGACGCGCCCGCGACCCCCGGCACCGTCGCACCCACCGCCTGCTCGATCTTGGCGATGGCCCGCCTGGCCGCGGCCACATCGACGACCCCCGGGGTCTCGACCAGCGCCCGCAGTGCGACGAGGAGCGTGCTCGCCTCCACGGTCGTCAGCCGCAGTGGCCGGTCCATGCCCGCGGTGAACCCGACCGTCACGTACCCTTCGCTGAACTCGAGCTCGATCAGGTCGTCGGGGTAGTAGCCCGGTAGCCCGCAGACGAAGAGCAGCTCGAGGTCCTTCGTGAGCTGGGCTTGCGTGACCCCGAGTTCGTCGGCGGCCTGAGCAACCGAGATGCCCCGGCGGGCCTGGAAATACGGGACCATCGCCAGTAGTCGGTTGAGTCTCGACGGCGCTGCCGCGGCCATCAGACGCTCACCCCCATCAGACGGTCGAGGCTCGCGATGACGAGCTCGCGCAGCTCGGGTGGATCGAGGACGACCGCATCGCGGCCCACACCCAGCACCATCCGTGCCACCGCGGTCAGCGAGTGGATGTCGAGGGTCACGATGTCGCCGGGTTCGCCGTCGAAGTCGGCGGGTTCGGTCGTCGTCGCGGCCCGGCGGAGGCCGAATGCGCGGTCGGCCGCGACCCAGATCCGCGCGGTCCGTCCGTCCGAACCGGCAGCGGAATCGACCGCCGCGGAGACGATCTGCTGGAGATCGGTGCCCGCCGGGACCACGACCGCGTCGGCGGCACCGACCGCGGCGACCGCCGTGATCCGCGACAGCCGGAAGGTCCGGGTGGCGTCGCGGTCGCGATCGTGCCCGACGACGTACCAGCGGCCCCGGTGTGACACGACCCCCCACGGTTCGACGCGTCGGGTGGTCGGGGCGGCCGCGGCAGACGATCGATGCTGGAACTCGACCGCGCGGCGGTCCTGGACCGCGGCGAGCAGGCCGGCGATGACCTCTTCGGAGCCGAGCGATCGTGATGACCCGCCCGAGGTGATCCCCAGATCGTCCTCGGAGCGGACATCGAGCCCGGCGGCCCGGAGCTTGAGGATCGCCGTCTGCGACAGCGTCGAGACCTCGGGTGTGTCCCACAGCGCGGCGGCCATGGCGATCGCGGCGGCCTCGTCGGACTCCAGCGAGATCTCCGGCAACTCGTAGGAGTCGCGGTCGATGCGGTATCCCTCGGCGCCGGCCGCCATCGGCGACCGGCCGGTCACGAGGGGGATCCCGAGATCTCGCAGCTCGTTCTTGTCCCGCTCGAACATCCGGTTGAACGCCTCGTCGGACTGCCCGTCGTCCGAATAGCCCGCGACGTTGCGGCGGATGTAGTCGGCGGTGACGTACTGCCGCGTCCACAGCAGGCAGATCACGAGGTTGAGCAGACGCTCGACTTTGGGGGTTGCCACCGAGTCAGGTTAGAACGTGGCCGTTCACCGCGTGCGGAGGCACGCTGGGTTCGCCGGTGACCCGGCGCTCACATCGAGGCGATGAGGCGATCGACGCGCTCGTCGACACTGCGGAACGGGTCCTTGCACAGCACCGTCCGCTGGGCCTGGTCGTTGAGCTTGAGGTGAACCCAGTCGACGGTGAAGTCACGCCCGGCTTTCTGCGCGGCCGAGATGAAGTCGCCCCGGAGCTTGGCGCGGGTGGTCTGCGGCGGCTCGTTGACCGCGGTCTTGATGGCCTCGTCGGTGGTCGCCCGGGCGACCAGCCCCTTGCGCATCAGGACGTCGAACACGCCGCGGCCGCGTTTGATGTCGTGGAACGCCAGGTCGAGCTGCGCGATCTTCGGATCCGAGAGCTCCATCGAGTACCGGTCCTGGTAGCGCTGGAACAGCTTGCGCTTGATGACCCAGTCGACCTCGGTGTCGACCTTGGCGAAGTCGTCGCTCTCCACGGCATCGAGCATCCGTCCCCACAGGTCCACGACCATGTCCATCTCGGGGTCGGGCCGGCGGTTGGTGAGGTGCTCGACGGCGCGGGCGTGGTACTCGCGCTGGATGTCGAGGGCGCTGGCCTGCCGACCGCCGGCGAGGCGCACCGGGCGCCGCCCTGTCGGGTCGTGGCTGACCTCGCGGATGGCGCGGATCGGATTGTCGAGCGCGAAGTCGCGGAACGCGACACCGGCCTCGATCATCTCCAGGACGAGAGCCGCCGAACCGACCTTCAGGAGGGTGGTCATCTCCGACATGTTCGAGTCGCCGACGATGACGTGCAGCCTGCGGTACTTCTCGGCGTCGGCGTGGGGCTCGTCGCGCGTGTTGATGATCGGGCGCGACCGGGTGGTCGCCGAGGAGACGCCCTCCCAGATGTGCTCGGCGCGCTGGGACAGGCAGAAGGTCGCGGCCTTGGGGGTCTGCAGAACCTTGCCCGCACCACAGATCAGCTGGCGCGTCACGAGGAACGGCAACAGGACGTCGGAGATGCGGGAGAACTCCCCCGCCCGCACGACGAGATAATTCTCGTGGCATCCATAGGAGTTGCCGGCCGAGTCGGTGTTGTTCTTGAACAGATAGATGTCGCCGCCGATGCCCTCGTCGGCCAGGCGTTGTTCGGCATCGACGAGCAGGTCCTCGAGAACCAGTTCGCCCGCGCGGTCGTGGTTGATCAGCTGGATGAGGCTGTCGCACTCCGCGGTGGCGTATTCGGGATGCGATCCGACGTCGAGATAGAGGCGAGCGCCGTTCTGCAGGAAGACGTTCGAGGACCGGCCCCACGACACGACCCGGCGGAAGAGGTACCGCGCGACCTCGTCCGGACTCAGGCGGCGGTGGCCATGGAAGGTGCACGTGACACCGAACTCGGTCTCGATGCCCATGATTCGTCGCTGCACTTGACCAACCCTACTCGCGCGGACCGCGGCGGACCGGTCGACACGCACCGGCCGCCGCGCGCCGCGGCGTTCTCGTCACTGTTCGGAGGATGGCGTCTCACCAGGGGCTTCGTCCACCTCGGACGGTGTATCCGAGGACTGGGCCGCCGCAGCCTGTGGGAGGAGCCCTTCGACCGTGGACGTCGTGAGGCGCCGGAACGCGCGCCGCGGACGGTTGTGGTCGAGGACGGCGACCTCGAGATCGCCCGCGGCGAGCACCCGACGTTCGGTCGGGGTCCCGCCACCGTTGTCGGCCGGCGCCGTCAGGGCGGTGACCGCGACGCCGATCGCCCGGCCGAGCTCCATGTCGGGCTCGTAGCTGTCCTTGAGGGCCGCCGCGATCGGTTCGGTCGCCCCGCCCATCACCAGGAAGCGGGTCTCGTCGGTGATCGACCCGTCGTAGGAGATCCGGTACAGCTGCGACCGCTTCGGCTTGCCCGGACGGGCGACCTCGGCGACGCAGAGCTCGACCTCGAACGGCTTCGCCTGCTCGGTGAAGACGCTGCCCAGTGCGTTGGCGTAGGTGTTGGCCAGCGACAGCCCGGACACGTCGGCACGGTCGTAGCTGTAGCCGCGCATGTCCGCGATCTGGATGCCGGCTTTGCGCAGGCTCTCGAACTCGTTGTACTTGCCCACCGCCGCGAAACCGATCCTGTCGTAGATCTCGCTGGTCTTGCGGAGCGTGTTGGACGGGTTCTCCGCGACGAACAGCACACCGTCGGCGAACGTGAGGATCACGACGCTGCGACCCCGGGCGATGCCCTTGCGGGCGAGCTCCGAGCGATCGCGCATGATCTGCTCGGCACTGGCGTAGTACGGGAAGGTCATCGGGCACCCCCCTCGTGCTCGGCGCTGCGGCGTTCGACGACGGCACGTGCCGCCGCCTCGATGTCGGTCGGGTCCACCTCCCGGGCCCCGTCGGCGCCGACGATGGCGGCCATCGGGAAGATCTTGCGGACCAGATCGGGCCCGCCGGTCGCCGAGTCGTCGTCGGCGGCGTCGTACAGCGATTCGACGGCGATCGCGAGCGCCTCGTCGGCGGTCAGATCGGGTCGGTAGAGCTTCTTGAGCGAGGACTTGGCGAACACCGATCCCGAGCCGATGGCGGTGTAGCCACCGAACTCCTCGTGCCGGTCACCCGCGACGTCGAAGCTGAAGATGCGTCCGCGTTCGTTCGGATCGTCGTGGTCGATGTCGTAGCCGACGAGCAGCGGAATGGCCGCCAGGCCCTGCAGGGCCGCGCCGAGATTGCCCCGCACCATCGAGGCCAGCCGGCTGACCTTGCCGTCGAGGGTCAGCGGGACGCCTTCGATCTTCTCGTAGTGCTCGAGTTCGACGGTGAACAGCCGGACCATCTCGATCGCGATCCCGGCGGTGCCGGCGATCCCGGCCGCCGAGTACTCGTCGGTGATGTAGACCTTCTTGACGTCGCGCGTGGCGATGAGGTTGCCCATGGTGGCCCGGCGGTCCCCGGCGAGGACGACCCCACCCGGGTACGACACGGCCACGATCGTCGTGCCGTGCGGGATGTCACCGGCGCCGTCGGCGCCGCCGGCGAACGACCCCACCCGGTCGACCTGGGCCTGCGGGAGTTGTTCCGGCGCATGCGTCCGGAGGAATTCGGTGAACGACGAGATGTCGGCGACGGCGAACGCGCCGGGGCGGAACTGGGACAGCGGGGGCAGTGAACCGAACCTGTCGCTCACTGGCCGCCCTTCTGGACGTAGGCGCGCACGAAGTCCTCGGCGTTCTCCTCCAGCACGTCGTCGATCTCGTCGAGCAGGTCGTCGGTGTCCTCGGCCAGCTTCTCGCGACGTTCCTGTCCGGCGCCGGAATCGGGGCCCACGCCCTCGTCGTCGCCGCCGCCACCACGCTTGGTCTGTTCCTGCGCCATCTGCTGCCTCCTTGAAACCGATCGCCCCTTGGCGGGCTACCGCGGTCGAGGGAGTCGGGATCGGGTGTCGCTGTCGCGGCGGTGATCCGGTGTCTCGACCCTGCGGAATCGTGTGCTCCCACACTACCTGTGGGGACGACAACTGTGGCGGAACGAAGCACATGCCGTCGGAGACGGCGAGGCGCCGCGGCCTGTCAGGTGGTGAGCTGATCCACCAGTTCGGCGGCCGAGTCCACCGAGTCGAGGAGCTTGCCGACGTGCGCCGCGGTGCCGCGTAGCGGTTCGAGGGTGGGGATACGGACCAGCGAGTCCCCGCCCAGATCGAAGATGACCGAGTCCCAGCTCGCCGCCGCGACGTCGGCGCCGAACCGGCGCAGGCACTCGCCGCGGAAGTAGGCGCGCGTGTTCCGCGGCGGCTCGCTGATCGCGGCGAGCACGTCGTTCTCGTCGGTCAGACGCTTCATCGACCCGCGCGCGACGAGCCGGTTGTACAGCCCCTTGTCGAGCCGGACGTCGGAGTACTGCAGGTCGATGAGCTGCAGACGCGGCGCCGACCACGACAGGTTCTCGCGCTGGCGGAAGCCCTCCAGGATGCGCAGCTTCGCGGGCCAGTCGAGGATGTCGGCGCACTCCATCGGGTCGCGCTCGAGCCGGTCGAGCACGTCCGCCCACGTCTGCAGGACGTGTGCGGCGCGCTGGTCGTCGGAGTGCTCCTGGTCGTGGAACTTCTGACAACGCTCCAGATACTCCCGCTGCAGAGCGAGGCCGGTGAGCTCGCGGCCGTCGGTGAGTGCGACCGTGGCCGTCAGCGACGGGTCGTGGCTGATCGTGTGCACGGCCTGCACCGGCCGCGCGAGCTCGATGTCGGAGAAGTCGACCCCGGCCTCGATGAGGTCGAGGACGAGCGCGGTGGTCCCGACCTTCAGATAGGTCGAGGTCTCGGCGAGGTTGGCGTCGCCGATGATGACGTGGAGTCGCCGGTATCGCTCGGGGTCGGCGTGCGGCTCGTCGCGGGTGTTGATGATGCCCCGCTTGAGCGTGGTCTCCAGCCCGACCTCGACCTCGATGTAGTCCGACCGCTGCGACAGCTGATAGCCCGCCTCGTCGCCGGACTGGCCGATACCCACGCGTCCCGAACCGGTGATCACCTGCCGGGACGCGAAGAAGGTCGTGAGCCCGGCGATGACGGCGGTGAACGGGGTCTCCCGCGCCATCAGGTAGTTCTCGTGGGTGCCGTAGGAGGCGCCCTTGCCGTCGATGTTGTTCTTGTACAGCTGCAGTTTCGGAGCGCCCGGGACGCTCGCCACGTGACGAGCCGCGGCCTCCATCACGCGCTCCCCGGCCTTGTCCCAGATGACCGCGTCCATCGGGTCGGTGACCTCGGGTGCGGAGTACTCGGGGTGGGCGTGGTCGACGTAGAGCCGCGCCCCGTTGGTGAGGATCATGTTGGCCGCGCCGATCTCGTCGGCGTCGATGATCGGTGCGGGTCCGGCCCCGCGGCCGAGGTCGAAACCTCGGGCGTCGCGAAGCGGTGACTCCACCTCGTAGTCCCAGCGTGTCCGTTTCGCGCGCGGTACACCGGCGGCTGCGGCGTAGGCGAGAACCGCCTGGGTGGACGTCATGATCGGGTTCGCGGTCGGGTCGCCGGGCGCGGAGATTCCGTACTCGACCTCGGTCCCGATGATTCGCTGCATCCTTCGAGGGTAGATGTTCACTTGCCACCGGTCGCAACCACCGCACGTGCTGAGTACGGTCGACGCCGTGAAAGCATTCCGCCGGTTCACCGTTCGAGTGCCGCTGCCCGACCCGATCGCGAACCTCGCGCCGTTGTCGCACAACCTGCGCTGGGCGTGGCACACCCCCACCCAGGAGCTGTTCGCCACCATCGACCCGCGCCTGTGGTCGTCGACCGGCGATCCGGTCCGGGTTCTCGCCGACACCGACCCCGCCCGTCTGACCGAGCTGGCCGACGACGAGGGTTTCGTGGCGCGGGTCGCCGAGGCCCACGCCGACCTCGAGCAGTATCTCGATGCACCGCAGTGGTTCCAGCGGTATGCGGCCGAGGCATCGATACAGGACGGTTCGGCACGTGGCCGGGTGGTGCCCCCGGGAATCGCGTACTTCTCGATGGAGTTCGGCGTCTCCGAGGTCCTGCCGATCTACTCCGGCGGCCTCGGCATCCTCGCCGGTGACCATCTCAAGGCGGCCTCCGACCTCGGGCTGCCGCTGATCGGCGTCGGATTGCTGTACCGCTCCGGGTATTTTCGCCAGGGCCTCGATCACGACGGGTGGCAGATCGAGCGGTATCCCGTGAACGATCCCGCCGACCTGCCCCTCACGCTCCTCGCCCCGGGCGACGGCGCGGAGCCGGTGATCGTCGAGGTCGCGATGCCCGGCGGGGCGACCCTGTCGGCCCAGGTGTGGGTGGCGTCGGTGGGTCGAATCCCGTTGCTGCTCCTCGACTCCGACATCGATCGCAACGATGACGAGCCCGAAGGCGCCGCCCTGCGCGCGGTGACCGACCGGCTCTACGGCGGGGATCAGGAACACCGGATCGCACAGGAGATCCTGCTCGGCATCGGCGGTGTCCGCGCGCTCCGCGAGTACGTCCGGATCACCGGCCGGCCCGAGCCGACGGTGTTCCACATGAACGAGGGACACGCGGGCTTCCTCGGCGTGGAACGCATCCGCGAGTTGGTGGCCGGCGGGCTCGACTTCGACACCGCGGAAGCGGTGGTCCGCGCCTCGAACGTGTTCACCACCCACACCCCGGTGCCGGCCGGGATCGACCGTTTCCCCGCCGACCTCGTCGCCCGTTACCTCGACGCCGACTCCGACGGCAAATCCCGCCTGCTGCCCGGGCTGGCCGCGGCGACGGTGGCCGAACTCGGCGACGAGGCCGAGCCCGGCGTCTTCAACATGGCGCACATGGGATTTCGGCTCGGGCAACGCAGCAACGGGGTGTCGCAGCTGCACGGTGCGGTGAGTCGGGAGATGTTCGCCGACCTGTGGCCGGGTTTCGACGCCGCCGATGTGCCCATCGGCGCGGTCACGAACGGCGTGCACGGACCGACCTGGGTGGCCCCGGCGTGGCGCGACTTCGCCGACGGGGACGAGGACTCCGCGCCCGGGGTGTACGCGGGCCTGTCCGACGAGACGATCTGGCGAACGCACGAGGAGCTGCGCGCGGAACTCGTCGACGAGGTGCGGCGGCGCGCACTCGCCAGCGGCCTCGACCGCGGCTTCACCCACGCCGAACTGGCATGGACCGCCGACTTGTTCGACCCGCACGTGCTGACCATCGGATTCGCACGGCGAGCGGCGACCTACAAGCGGCTGACGCTGATGCTCCGCGATCCCGAGCGCATGCGCGCCATCCTCACCGATCCCGATCGGCCGGTGCAGCTGGTCATCGCGGGCAAGGCCCACCCGGCCGACGAGGGAGGCAAGTCCCTGATCCAGCAGGTCGTCCGGTTCACCGAGGATCCGGAACTGCGCGATCGCATCGTGTTCCTCCCCGACTACGACATCTCGATGGCGCGTTTCATCTACGCCGGTTGCGATGTGTGGCTGAACAATCCGGTCCGTCCCATGGAGGCCTGCGGGACCTCGGGGATGAAATCGGCGCTCAACGGCGGGCTCAATCTGTCGATCCTGGACGGCTGGTGGGACGAGATGGCCGACGGCGACAACGGGTGGGCGATCCCGTCCGCGGAGGGGATCGCCGACGAACATCGTCGGGACGATCTGGAGGCGCAGGCGCTGTACACGCTCCTCGAGGAGACGGTGATCCCCCTCTTCTATCGCCGGGCGGACGACGGTGTGCCCAGCCGGTGGGTGGAGATGATGCGCCACACCCTCACTCGGCTCGGCCCGCAGGTACTCGCCTCGCGCATGGTCCGCGACTACACGACCGACCTCTACTGCCCGGCCGCCCGCGCCTACGAGTCCGCATGCGCCGACTCCTACGCAGGCGCACGCGACCTCGCGGTCTATCGGCGCACACTGGAGACCGGATGGTCGTCGGTGCAGGTGGCCGGGGTCGAGGACGAGCGTCGCGAGGACGGACTCTGGATCACCGCCCATGTGGCATTGGGAGACCTCGCGCCCGAGTCGGTCGCGGTGCAGGTCGTACTCGGCCGGGTCGGCGACGACGGCGAGATCCTGGCACCGACGTTCACCAACATGACCCCCGGTCCCGACCGCGATGCGTCGGGCCGGATGGTGTTCACCGCACTGGTGCCGCCGTCGACCTCCGGTCATCTCGGCTATACCGTCCGGGTGCTACCCCGCCATCCGCAGTTGTCGTCGGAGTCCGAACTCGGGTTCGTACGCTTTCCGGCGGCGACCGGTTGAGCGTGTCCGCAGATGTCGTGTGATGTTGCGTCCGGCGCAACGATGTGCGACGCCTACCGGGGTTTGTTTAGCTCGACGTCCGGTGATGGGCCTCGTCAGCGCTTCTTCAGCCGCAGCCGCGAATAGGTGAAGGCGAGCAGCAGCGCGCTGATCACCGCGAGCACGCCGTAGGCGAGTGCGGTGTGCGCGACCGATGTCTCCCACAGCGTGATGCGCTGCGGCGCGGCCACATTGATGTTGTAGAGGTCCACGCTGCCGGCCGCGGCGACATACCCCCAGAACGACGGGAAGATCCACGACAGCTGTTCGAGTCCGATGCCGTCGAGTTTGAACAGGCCGCCGCAGAACACCAACTGGACCATCACGACGATGACCAGCGGCGGCATGACCTGCTCGTTGGATTTGACCGCCGACGAGATCGCGAGACCGACGAGCGTGCTCACGCAGGCGAGGACGGCCACCGCGACGAGCAACGCCAGCGGCGGCGGGAGGATCGGACCGCCGAAGTCGGGCAGCCCCCGACCGGCGAAGGTGATGCCGACCATGATGATCGTCTGCAGCACCGCGGCGACGAAGAACACCACGATCTTGGCGAAAAGGTATGCGCCGGGCCGCAACCCGACGGCGCGCTCGCGTTCGAAGATGTCGCGCTCCCCGACGAGATCGCGCACGGTGAGCGCGGCACCCATGAACGCGGCCCCGACCACGAGCACGACGAGGATCTGGATCGCCTCCGCGCCGTCCTTCGGTGGCGGCGCGTTCGGGATCACGTCGAGGCGGGCGAACCCGCTAGAACCCGGGATCACCAAGGTGAGCAGGCCGAGCACGACGGGTAGTAGCACGAGGAAGACGAGGTAGCCGACGTCGGCGAAGATGAGCCGCACCTGGCGTCGGGCGATGGTCGACGACTGGCGGGTGAAGCTCGTATGCGGCACCGGTATCGGTGGACCGGGAGGACGCTGGGGCGGCGGCGGATTCGGCGCTCGGCGGTGCCGGTCCAGGTACCGCATGTGTGCGGTGTCCGGCTGATCGGCGACGTACGCGAAGATCTCTGCCCAGTCGGAGGTGCCCATCTCCCCCTCGACCTGTCCGGGCGGGCCGCAGAAGGACGTCTTGCCGCCGGGCGCCAGCAGCAGCACCTGGTCGCACATGGACAGATAGGTCAGCGAGTGCGTGACCACGAGGACCACACGCCCGGCGTCGGCGAGCCGGCGGAGGGTGGCCATCACCTGCCGGTCGAGTGCGGGGTCGAGACCGGAGGTCGGTTCGTCGAGGATGAGCAGTGACGGACCTGTCAGCAACTCCATCGCGACCGATGCACGCTTCTGCTGGCCGCCGGACAGCTTCTCCACGCGGGTGTCGACATGCTCGGTCAGCTGCAGCTCGCTGAGCACCCCGTCGATGACCCGGTCCCGATCGGCCTTCGAGAGGTCGGGTGGCAGGCGCAGTTCCGCGGCGTAGCGCAAGGCCTGCCGGAGCGTGAGCTTGTGGTGCAGGACGTCCTTCTGCGGCACCATGCCGATGCGGGTGCGCAGAGCGTCGTATTCGGCGTGGACGTTGCGGCTCTCGAAGGTGACCAGGCCGCTCGTCGGTGAGTTGAGTCCGGCCGCGATCTTCGACACCGTCGACTTACCCGCGCCCGAGGGGCCGATCACCGCGGTCAGCGTGCCCGGACTGGCGCTGAAGTCCACGTCGGCGAGCAGACGCTTCCCGCCGTCGACGACGAGACTGACCCCGTGGACGTGGAGGCCGTCGGCGACCGCGGCGCTCTCCTGCCCGCGCATCAGCGTGCCGCCGGACACCACGAAGTCGCTGTTGCCGATGGTGACGACGTCGCCGTCGGTCAGTTGCGCGCTCGACACCCGCCGGCCGTTGACGAAGGTTCCGTTGACGCTGCCGAGGTCCTCGATCACGAGGGCCGCCCCGCGGCTGGACACCTGAGCGTGGTGCCGGGACGCCAGGACGTCGCTGACGACGATGTCGTTGTCGGGCGTGCGTCCGATCCGCTGGACTCCGCGGAGCGAGATCGACTCGCGCTCGGGCGGTGTCGGCGCGCCGGGCAGGCGGTAGACCGCCGACACGTTCTGCTGCAGCGCCTGCAGATGCGGCGCGCTCAGGACTTCCTGCGGCATCGGGTCCACTCGGTACTGTCGTCCGCCCGGCGCGTGGGCGGGCATCCGCCCGGAGGCCGGGACGCCCGCGCCCGGGAACCCCGCCGAGCGAGGACCTGACGGCGGGTAGCCCGACTGCATCGGACGCGAGACCGGCGGACCCGGCCGGGACGGCACGCTGCGCCCGGGACCACTCGAGGGCGGTCGGCCGCCGGATGCGGGCACGTCGACCACGAGGTCGACGACCGGACCCGTGTTCACGTCGCCGAGGCGTACCTGGGTCGTACCGGGCACCATGAACTCGGCCATCCGCCGGCCGTTGACGAAGAAGCCGTTGGTGCTGCCGATGTCGACGAGACACCAGGCCGTACCGCGCCACTCGATGGCGAGATGCCGACGCGACACCATCGGATGGTTGATCACGATGTCGTTGTCGGGCTCACGCCCCAGGGTGATGCGCTGAGCGCCGCCCAGTGGATGCGGCGCCCCACCGTCGACGATCACTCGTCCACGCGCCATCGATGTGCTGTTCATCGCCGACAACTCTAGTGCTTGACGGCGCTGTTCACGCGGTTCTGTCGAGCAGACAGCCGACCCCGTGGGAGTCGGCTGTCTGCTGGGTCGAGACCACTGTCGCTACAGGTACTGACCCGTGTTCGTCTCGGTGTCGATGGCCCGGCTCGCGCCCGCACTCTTGCCCGTGACCAGCGTGCGAATGTAGACGATCCGCTCGCCCTTCTTGCCCGAGATCCGGGCCCAGTCGTCGGGGTTGGTCGTGTTGGGCAGGTCCTCGTTCTCCGCGAACTCGTCGAGGATGGAGTCGAAGAGATGCTGGACGCGCAGACCCGGTGCACCCGTGTCCAGTTGCGACTTGATCGCGTACTTCTTGGCCCGGTCGACGACGTTCTGGATCATCGCGCCGGAGTTGAAGTCCTTGAAGTACATGATCTCTTTGTCGCCGTTGGCGTAGGTGACCTCGAGGAACCGGTTGTCCTCGCTCTCGGCGTACATCCGCTCGACGACCTTCTCGATCATCGCGTTGACACAGGCCGTGCGATCTCCCCCGAACTCGCCGATGTCGTCGGCGTGGATGGGCAGCTCCTCGGTGAGGTACTTGGAGAAGATGTCGATCGCGGACTCGGCGTCGGGACGCTCGATCTTGATCTTCACGTCGAGGCGCCCTGGGCGCAGGATCGCGGGGTCGATCATGTCCTCGCGATTCGACGCACCGATCACGATGACGTTCTCGAGGCCCTCGACGCCGTCGATCTCACTGAGCAGCTGCGGGACGACGGTGGTCTCCACGTCCGAGGAGACGCCCGACCCGCGTGTGCGGAAGATCGAGTCCATCTCGTCGAAGAAGACGATGACCGGCGTGCCCTCCGAAGCCTTCTCGCGCGCCCGCTGGAAGATCAGCCGGATGTGCCGTTCGGTCTCACCGACGAACTTGTTGAGCAGCTCGGGGCCCTTGATGTTCAGGAAGTACGACTTCGCCTCCTTGGCGTCGTCGCCGCGCACCTGCGCGATCTTCTTCGCCAGGGAGTTGGCCACGGCCTTGGCGATGAGCGTCTTGCCACAGCCGGGCGGACCGTAGAGCAGCACGCCCTTCGGGGGACGCAGCTGGTAGTCGCGGAACAGGTCCTTGTGCAGGAACGGGAGTTCGACGGCGTCGCGGATCTGCTCGATCTGGCGGCCCAGGCCACCGATGTCCTCGTATCCGACGTCGGGGACCTCTTCGAGGACGAGATCCTCGACCTCGGCCTTGGGCACCCGCTCGAACGCGAACCCGGCCTTGGTGTCGATGAGCAGCGAGTCGCCGGGACGCAGCTTGCGACGCAGACCGTCCTCACCGTCGACCTCGCCCAGCAGCGGTTCGGCCAGCCAGACCACCCGCTCCTCGTCGGCGTGACCGACGACCAGGGCGCGTTTGCCGTCACCGAGCACCTCGCGCAGCGTGCTGATCTCGCCGACGGTGTCGAACTCGCAGGCCTCGACGATGGTCAGGGCCTCGTTCAGACGCAGGGTCTGACCCTTGGTCAGCAGGTCGGTGTCGATGTTGGGCGAACAGGTGAGGCGCATCTTGCGGCCCGAGGTGAACACATCGACGGTGGCGTCGGGGTGCACGTCCAGCAGGACGCCGTACCCGCTCGGCGGCTGACCCAGACGGTCGACCTCCTCGCGGAGAGCGACGAGTTGCTGTCGGGCTTCCTTGAGGGTGTCGAGCAGCTTCGCGTTGCGTGCGGTGAGGCTGTCCACCCGCTCTTGGAGATCCCCGGCCGGCCGGCCGGCTGCGCCGCGCGCAGACGAGTCCGGGCCGCTCCGCGACAGCGGCGACTCGGTGCCGCTCCGCGGCGGGGGCGGAGTGTAGGCGGGGACGAAGCCCTCGTCGGATGCACTGGCGCCCTCGGGAACCGCGCGGTCCCCCAGTGCGTCGTGGCGGTCAGATTCGGTCATTGCTGACTCCTCTCGCCGGCAATCACCCGATCCCTCGATCGGAATGCTCGCGCCGTATCCCTACGCTACCGGCCGAGACGGCGAATCGCCGTCCACCGCGCAATCGCCGGTGTTGACGGTGTGTTAAATGTGCGTCTTCGCAACGTATTCGCGATGTTTCACCGCACAGCTCGGCGACGAGCCGTTGCTCCGCGACCGGGCTCAGCCCTTGCTCGGACGGCGCTGCGGACGCAGTGTGGTGGTGCCGTCGGCAAGGCGCCGGGCCGTGATCAGAAAAGCCGTGTGGCCTTGCATTTTGTGCTCGGGACGCACCGCGAGGCCCACCGCGCTCCACTCGCGGAGGAGCGTCTCCCAGGCCCGGGGCTCGGTCCAGCACTCCTGCTCGCGCAGGGCCTCCATCACCCGGGACAACTGGGTGACGGTCGCCACGTAGACCGTCAAGACCCCGCCTGGTTTCAACACGGTCCGCACGACGTCGAGCGGTTCCCAGGGCGCGAGCATGTCCAGGATGACGCGATCGAACCGTTCGTCCCGATCCACGTTCGCCAGATCGTCGACGGTGAGGTGCCAGTTGTCCGGCCGTCCCCCGAAGAAGGTCTCGACGTTGCGGATCGCGTGCTCGGCGTGGTCATCCCGGATCTCGAAGGAGACGACTTCACCGTCGGCACCGACCGCGCGCAGCAGCGAACACGTCAGCGCGCCGGAGCCGGCACCGGCTTCGAGGACGCGGGCGCCCGGGAAGATGTCGCCCTCGAGGACGATCTGGGCGGCGTCCTTGGGGTAGATGACCTGGGCCCCGCGCGGCATCGAGAGCACGTAGTCGACGAGCAGCGGGCGCAGCGCCAGATATTGGGTACCGCTGGTCGCGGAGACGATGCTGCCCTCGGGCGAACCGATGAGGTCGTCATGGGAGATGGCACCGCGGTGGGTGTGGAACTGCTTTCCCTCGTCGAGCAGCACCGTGAACTTGCGCCCCTTGGCATCGGTCAGCTGAACCCGGTCGCCGACGACGAACGGTCCGGTGGTGGGCACTGGTGCTTCCTCTCGTGAACGATCCGAACCCGCGCGACTCGGCGCAGGGGTTCGTGGGCCGTGTGGACGTTACCCGACGAGGTGGGCCGGTCCTGCCTCGTGTCGCTGCGGGAAGGGCGCCGCCCGGGTGGCCGGCGAGCGGACCCGAGTGTCGGGACCTCGGACTGTCGGGCCCGGCGCCTACCCTGCGAAGGGTGAGCACGATGACCGGAGTCGGAGACGCCTCCCCCAGCACGACCCCGACAGGGACCCCGGACGGCCCCGGCTCGGATGCGCGAGGGATCGTCGGGCGCCCGCTGGCGCTGTCGCCGTCCCGCGCCGCGGACTTCAAGCAGTGCCCGCTGCTCTACCGCTACCGTGCGATCGACCGCTTCCCGGAGACCCCCACCACCGCGCAGACCAGGGGCACCGTCGTCCATGCCGCGCTGGAGAATCTGTTCGACCTCCCGGCCGAGCTCCGCACGCAGGACTCGGCCGAGTTGCTGGTCGAAGGCGCCTGGGCCGCGATGTGCGAGGGCGACCCTGAGCTCGCAAAGGTCATCGGCGAAGGTGGCCAGGCCGCGTTCCTCGCCGATGCGCACAAGCTCATCGCCACCTACTACACGATGGAGAACCCGACCGCCTTCGACGCCGACGCGGTGGAGGAACACGTCGAGATCGACGCCGACGACATGCTCATACGGGGGTTCATCGACCGCATCGATGTCGCGCCGACCGGCGAGATACGCGTCGTCGACTACAAGACCGGGCGGTCGCCGGGTGAGGCGTACGAAGCCAAGGCGTTGTTCCAGATGAAGTTCTACGCGCTCGCGATCCTGCGCACCCGCGGAGTCGTTCCCGCCCGGTTGCAGCTGATGTACCTCTCCGACGGGCAACAGCTGATCTATCGCCCGGACCGTGACGAGCTGCTCCGCTTCGAGCGCACCCTGCGCGCGATCTGGCAGGCGATCCGCACGGCCGTGGCCTCGGGCGACTTCCGGCCGAAGAAGTCGTGGTCGTGCAAGTTCTGTGAGCACCGCGCCCGGTGTCCGGAGTTCGGGGGCGTCATCCCGCCGTACCCCGGTCCCCCGGCGGGTTTCGCGGCCTGAGCAGCCCCGACGTCCGCGGGACGCCCCCGCCCCGACCCATTATGTCGGCAGTCATAGAGTGACTCGGGTGGAGAACTCGTACTACGAACCCATCGATGCCCCGTCGAATGCTGCCCGTGACGAGGGCGACTTCGAGTACTTCCGCCCGACTGAGGCGACGCTGAGCGTGTGGTCGCCGACGATGCAGCACGGTGGTCCCCCGTCGGCCCTGCTGATGCGGTCGTTGCTGCGGTGCGAGCCCGACCCGGCGCAGCACTTCACGCGTGTGACCACCGAGATCCTCGGCCCGGTCGGACTGGGCGTCAACCGGGTCGCCGCCCGGGTCGTGCGGCCGGGCCGCCAGATCAGCCTCGTCGAGACCGAACTGCAGGTGCAGCAGGCCGACGGAACGTTCCGCGCCGCCGCCCGCTCGGTGGGGTGGCGGCTCCGCGTCGCCCTCACCGCCGAGATCGCGAACGGTCCCGATCCCCTGACGCCCGGACCGGACGAGTCGAAGGCGGTGATCGGCTTCTCCGACGATAACGGCGAGGCCGTCGACTGGGGCACCCTCGGGTTCATCGGCACCATCGAGTCGGTCCGGGCCGAGGGACGCAACGGCTCGACTCCCGCGGTGTGGCTGCGGCCGGCGATCCCGCTCGTCGCCGACGAGAAGACCGAGGACCTGGAGTCGATGTTCACCGTCATCGACGTCGCCAACGGGTTGGGCACCCGACTCCGCCCGAATCGGTGGACGTGGATGAACACCGACACCACCGTGCACCTGACGCGCGTCCCGAGCGGACCGTGGGTCGGCATCGACGCCCACATGATCGCCGGTCCGGACGGGTTCGGCAGCACCTTCGCCGACCTCTACGACGCCTCCGGCCACATCGGCCGGTCGGCCCAGACGGTGATGCTCAGCGCGGTGCAGTAGCCACAAACCCACCACTAATCGGCAAACCCACCAGCTCGCAGCTGGTGGGTTTGCCGAAACTGGGTGGATCTGCCTCCGCTAGAACCGGCAGGACCGGATGTCCGTCGCCAGGATGGCCTTGGCGCCGAGCTCGGACAGCTCGTCCATGAGGTTCTGGTGGTCCTTGCGGGGCACCATTGCGCGGACCGCGACCCAGTCCGGGTCGGCCATGGGCGCCACGGTCGGCGACTCGAGGCCCGGCGTGAGCGCCGATGCCTGATCGAGAAGCGAACGGGGGCAGTCGTAGTCGATCATCACGTACTGCTGTCCGAACACCACGCCCTGCACTCGGGCGACGAACTGTCGTTCGGCCTTGGTGAGGTCGGCGTCGCGTCGGGAAATGAGGACCGCCTCGGAATCGCACAGCGATTCACCGAACGCCACCAGGCCGTGCTGGCGCAGCGTGCGACCGGAACCGACGACGTCGGCGATCGCGTCGGCGACACCGAGCTGGATCGAGATCTCGACCGCACCGTCGAGCCGGATGATGTCGGCGGTGATGCCATGACCGGCCAGGTCCTCGCGCACGAGGTTCGGGTACGACGTGGCGATGCGCTTGCCCGCGAGATCGGCCACTGCCCACTGCTGGTCGGCCGGAGCCGCGTAACGGAAGGTCGACGAGCCGAAGCCCATGGCCAGCTGTTCGCCCACCTCGGCGCCGGAGTCGCGGGCGAGGTCACGTCCGGTGATGCCCAGGTCGAGCCGGCCGGAGGCGACGTAGATCGCGATGTCCTTGGGACGCAGGAAGAAGAACTCGACGTCGTTGTTGTTGTCGAGGACCGTGAGGTCCTTGGCGTCGGTCCGGCGGCGATAGCCGGCCTCGGAGAGGATGGCCGACGCGGATTCGGAGAGCGCACCCTTGTTGGGTACGGCCACTCTCAGCATCTCGTTGTCCTTTTCGTGGAGTGCGCCTGCGGGCGCGGGGATGGAGCAGAACTGTGTCGTGTGGACGGTGTCCGGACCGGGTCAACCGGTCACAGATGTCGGTACACGTCCTGCAGCGTCAGTCCCCGCTTGATCATCATCACCTGCAGCCAGTAGACGAGCTGCGAGATCTCCTCGCCGAGCGACTCGTCGGATTCGTGTTCGGCGGCGAGCCAGACCTCACCCGCCTCTTCGATGATCTTCTTGCCCAGGGTGTGGACACCGGAGTCGAGGGCGGCGACGGTACCCGAACCCTCGGGACGGCTCTGCGCCTTGTCGCTGAGTTCGGCGAACAGCTCCTCGAAAGTCTTCACGATTCCTCATTTTTGCATGTCGAGATGCGCGCGAGACCGCCGGTCCATGCACCGGCGACATCGTCGAGGTCCAGCCCGACAAGACTGGTCCGGAAGACGCGCAACCGGCCCGGCTCGACCGGTGCCGCGGACTCGACGACGAGCGTCGGACATCCGGCCGCCGATGCCGCCTGGGCGCCGGTCGGCGAGTCCTCGACGGCCAGACAGTCGGCCGACGGGACACCGAGCAGTTCCGCCGCGCGCAGGTAGGGGTCTGGCGCGGGTTTGCCCACCGCCACCTCGTCGCCGCAGACCGTCGTGGTGAAGCGTCCACGCCCGATGGTCTCCAGGGCCACCTCGGTCAACTCCCGCACCGTGTTCGTCACCAGCACCATCGGGATCCCGGCCCCGGCCACCAGGTCGAGTGCTTCGCATGCGCCGGGACGCCACGGCAGGTCGTCGGCGAACAGTTCGGCGACCCGATCGAGGGTCCAGCGTCCGTCGGCGTCGGGATCGCGCTCCGCGGCGGACAGACCGGCGGCGTCGTGCACCTTCGCCAATGCGTCCGGCAGCGAGTTCCCGAGAGTGGATTCGCGGAGTTCCGGTGACATGACGATGCCGTGCCGTGCGGCCAGTTCCGCCATCGCGACGTCCCAGATCGGTTCGGAGTCGAGCAGCGTGCCGTCCATGTCCCACAGCACGGCAGCGGGGAGTCGCGCACCCGAGGGTGAGGTGGGGCCGGCGGTGGAGACGGTGGGGGCGGTATCGGTCACCCCTGCATCATCGCAACCCACCGCTCGGTGGGCTCGTCGGCGGGGTAGAACAGCTCGATGGTCAGCTCCTCGAGGGTGACATCGCGTGGGGAGCCGAACGTCGTGAGGGTGCTGAAGAAGGACAGCACCTGGTCGCCGAGGGCGAGCCGGAACGGCACCAGCAACTGCGGTTGTCCCCCGACTCCGGCACGGTCGCGGGCGAGACGTCCGTCGAGTGCGGCGACGGTCGGATATCCCGAGACCTCCCGTTCGAGGTCGGCGAGGCGCGGATCGCCGGTGATCCGCGCCATCCGCCGGAGCAACTCGAGCAGGTAGGTCGCCCACTCGTCGAAGTTGTGCGTGGCCCGCGCGAATCCGTCCGGATGCAGCGACACCCGGAACAGGTTGACCGGTCCGGTCTGCAGTTCGGGCGGCAACAACTCGAGAAGGGTGAGCGCGGTGTCGTTGGCCAGCACGACGTTCCAGGTCCGGTCGAGCGCCATGCCCATGTTCGGGTTGTGGGCGTCGAGCAATCGCTGGACCGACGACCGGACGTGGGCCATCGTGTCCGAGTCGAGCGGTTCCTCGCTGTAGCGGGGTGCGTGCCCGGCAGCGAGGAGCAGCGAATTTCGTTCTCGCAGTGGAACATCGAGCCGCTCGGAGAGCGCCTCGAGCAGCGCCGGACTCGGGCGTGACCGGCCGGTCTCGACGAAACTGAGGTGACGCGGCGAGACACCGACCTCGTACGCGAGATCCAGCTGGCTCAACGAGCGGCGAGAGCGCCACTGCCGCAGCATGCTTCCCACCTCGACGGTCATGGGGGTCATGGTAGGTCCCGGGCGGGAGCGTGGCGACTACCTCACGGGTAGCGGTCGCCCGGCGATCAGGACCGTAGGCAGGACTCGATCAACTCCAACGAGTGTCCGATCGTCTGGGCGAGGACCTCTTCGGGTTCGCCGTCGAACACTTCCCGGGAGGCGCTGACGCGGCCCCGGTGATCCAGTCCGAACCACACCGTTCCCGGTGCCGCCTCGTCGGGTTCGGGACCGGCCTCACCGGTCACCGCGACGACGAGGTCGGCGTCGAACAACCGGGCGGTCGACGCCACCATCGCGCGCGCCGCGGTCTCGCTCACGACCGGCCCCTCGGGCACGTCGAGCAGGTCGTACTTGACGTCCTTGTGGTAGGCCACGACCCCGCCGCGGAACCACGTACCCGCGTTCGGCGCCTTGCTCAGTTCGGTTGCCAGGTTCCCGCCGGTCAGCGATTCGGCGACCGCGATCCGGACGCCCGCTTCCATCGCAGCGTCCGCCACGCGCTTGCAGGTCTCCGAGAAGTCACTCACATCCGACATGTGTCGCTCCCTTCGTGTCCGCGTCGACCATCGCTGGTTGGTATCCACAGGGCCGCGCCCTGAAACGACTACCTGGTAGGTAGTGGTGCCGGCGGCGTGGGTGCGAGACGTTGGGGACATGACCCGCATAGAGAACGACCCCGTTCGCACACGGCACACGACGGTGTTGATCTCGCCGGCGATGGGAGTGCCGGCGCGTGTGTACCGGCGCTTGACGGAGGCCCTGAGCAGAGCCGGATTCGACGTCGTGATCGTCCCTCGGCGAGGGATCGAGGAGGGAAGCGAGCCACCGTCTCGACGTTCCGACTGGTCCTATGCCGACGAGGCGGACGGTCTGGCCGACGCCGTGGCCGCGGCCCGGGCGGACGACACCGAGACGAGGGTCCTGGTACTCGGTCACAGCCTGGGAGCGCAGTTGGCCGCGATGGTGGCCCTGCGGGAGGACCACGCCCCCGACGGGATCGTGGCGATTGGCGCGTCGGTCCCCCACTTTCGCCACTACGGCCTGCGCGGCGTCCCGCTCGCCACACTGGCCGCGTCGGTCGCCACGGTCGCGGGGATCGCCGGCCGGTGGCCACGACGCGGTTTCGGCGGTCCGACGCCGCGCACGCTGATGCGGGAATGGGCGCGCATGGTGCTGACTGGGTGGGCGCCGTTCGCACTCGACTCCCGAATGCGGTTGCCGGCGTTGTCGATCCGGCTGCACGACGACGAGGTCGTGTCCGGCCGCGCCGCGGACGCCTACGACGCGGCGTTCGACAAGGACGCGATGTCGACACTGTGTTACCGGGCCTCCGACGGTCCGGCCGGGGGCGTCGCGACGCACCTCGGATGGACGCGGACGCCTGACGGGATCGTCGAGCTGATCGCGCGATGGTGGGAATCTCACGCCGTCCAGGAGCCCGATCGGGACTCGACGCGGTCGCGTGTGCGCACGGCGGTTCGTTCCGCCCAGGCGCCGGTGGCGAGATAGGCCAGCACGGCGATCGCCACACCGCACAGCGTCACCACCATCCAGAACGGTCGTGCGGTGGCGCTCAGGCCGTCGGCCACAGTTTCCGCCCGTCCGGAGAACGCGATAGCACCGGACACCGCCACGCCCAGCGCCGTCCCGACCTGCCGCCCGGTGGAGGCCATCGCGGAGGCGAGCCCCGCCTGGGTCCGCGGCATGCCCGAGACCGCGGCATTCGTGATGGGCGCGTTGACCAGTCCGAAGCTGATGCCGAACACGAGGTAGGCCGCGCCGAGGTAGGTGAACGGGGTATCGGGTCCGACGCCGAGGAGCAGCACCCCGCCCGCCGCCATTCCGATCCCGCCCGCGAACAGTGGCGGCCGAGACCCCCGCGCGGCGACGAGGCGTCCCGAGACCGAAGCGCAGCACGCGGCGGCCAGAGCCATCGGGATCAGCATCAGACCCGCGCCGAACGGACTCAGCCCGCGGACTTCTTGCAGGTAGAGGGTGTTGAGGAAGAGGAACCCGCCGGTCGCGGCGAAAGCGATGACCGCGCACACGACCGCGACGGTGAACGGCACACTGCCGAAGAACCGCGGGTCCAGGAGCGGCTCGTCGCGGCGCAACTCGTAGCAGATCAGGATCGCAGACGAGCACGCAGCGACCGCGAAACAGCCAACGATGACGCCGGACCTCCAGCCCAGCACATGCCCTTCGATGATCCCGAACGTCACGGTTCCCAACAGCACGAGGATCAGCAGCTGACCCACCACATCGGCCCGTCGAGGCTGTGGCGCCCTCGACTCGGGGACGTACCGCCGGCTGAGAACGAGGGCGAGCACGCACACCGGGACATTGAGCACGAAGATCGCCTGCCAGCCCAGGCCGGAGACCAGCGCACCACCGACGACCGGGCCGAAGGCCAGACTCGCCCCGAATGCACTTCCCCACAACCCGATCGCCCGCGCACGCGCCTTCGGCTCGGTGAACACGTTGGTCACGATCGACAGGGCCACCGGGTTCAGCATCGAGCCACCGACCGCCTGGACGGCCCGGGCCGCGATGAGCACCTCCGGTGTCGGCGACACCGCGCAGAGCACCGACCCGGTTCCGAAAATCGCGAGGCCGACCCCGAAGATGCGTCTGCGACCGAGCCGGTCGCCGGTGGTGCCGCCGAGGATGAGCAGGCTCGCGACGACCAGCGTGTACGAGTCGACCACCCATTGGAGCTGAGACGGCGTGGCATCGAGATCGGCGCCGATCGACGGCAGCGCCACGTTGACCGCGGAGATGTCGAGGCCGACGAGGAACATGCTCAGACAGCAGACGACCAGGATGACGCGTCGACGCCCGGTCGTGGACATGGAGCCAATGTAGAACGCCGGCCCCGGGGCGGGCGCCGACCCGGTGAGGATCATGCTCACCGGGAACGAGACCGCGAGGCGCCGGGATCGTCGTAGTCTGGGCCCACGCGCACCGCCGAGGAGAAAGCCGAGGTCCCATGTCGAAGATCCTGGTGTTCGGACACCGCAACCCCGACACCGATGCCATCGGGGCGGCGATCGGCCTCGCCCACCTCGAAGCCGCGCTGGGCAGCGATGTCGAGGCCGTCGCCCTGGGCCGGCCGAGTCTCGAAACCGCCTTCGCACTGGAGCATTTCGGACTCGACGCGCCGCGCGTCATCGAGACGGCCGCGCCGGCGGAGGTGATGCTCGTCGACCACAACGAGCGCCAGCAGAGCGTCGCCGACATCACCGACGTGACCGTCCTGAAAGTCATCGACCACCATCGGATCGCCAATTTCGAGACGGCGGCGCCGCTGTACATGCGCGTCGAACCGGTCGGATGCACCTGCACGATTCTCACCCGGATGTACGCGGAGAACGGGATCGAGATCCCGCGTCCGCAGGCGGGCATCATGCTGTCGGCGATCATCTCCGACACCCTCTTGTTCAACTCCCCCACCTGCACCGACGCCGATCGCGCCGCTGCCGCCGAGCTTGCCGACATCGCGGGCGTCGACGTCGACGAGTACGGCGACGCGCTTCTACGGGCCGGGACCGCGCTCGGCGACGAGCCGGTGTCGGCGATCATCGGACGGGACTCCAAGAGCTTCGAAATGGGGCCGAAGACGGTGCGGGTCTCGCAGATCACCACGGTCGACTCCGCCGAGATACTCGACCGTCGCGACGAGTTCCTGACGGCGATGACCGCCGAGAAGGAGGCAGCCGGCTACGACCTCTACCTCCTGCTCATCACCGATGTGATCAAGGCCGACTCGGATCTGTTGGTGGTCGGCGAACCCGCCTCGGCGGTCGAACAGGCGCTCGGGGTCACCGTCGCCGACGGTCAGGCATTCGGCAAGGGCATCGTGTCGCGCAAGAAGCAGATCGTCCCGCAGTTGACCGAAGTGCTGGACGTCTGAGCGCTCTCTGGCCTCCCCGCGCACATCCGCAGTCGAGAGAAAACTCGTAACAACATAATTCGAGGACAACGCAAACCGGCACCCCCATCTACCACAACGCACCGACAAGTTGTCGTCGACGAATACCGTTGCACAACAGAAACTTTCGAGTTGCGAGATGCCGGCTGTGCTGTACACTCGAACGTACATTCGCAGCTACGGTTCTTGGGGGGTGGCCATGTCTGACGGATCAGCGACGCCGCAGCCGCGTGCCGTCGAGTTGATTGCCGACCTCCACCGCATCGTGGACGAGTTGCAGACGGTCGACCTGGGGCCGTGCACCGATGCCGAGTTGGCCGAAGTGGCAGCCGATACCGAGAAAGCGATCGCACGGTTGACTGTTGCCGGTGACCGGCAGATCGATCAGGTCGAGGCCCGCGACCTGCCCCGCAAAGCCGGGTGCCGAACACTCATGCAGTACATGACCCACCGGCTACGCGTCTCCAACCCGATGCGACGCCGTAAGCAGATGGACGCCACCGCCACCCGCACCAGCCTCGGCGGCGACAAACTGGAACCCGAACACCCCACCCTGGCCGAGGCTTTCGCCGCAGGAGCGGTCGGTTCCGCGCACGTGCAGGCCGCCCTCGATGTCCTCGACCAGATCCCCCACGGAATCGACCACGACGTGAAAGTCGCGGCCGAACGGCAGATGGCCGAGATCGCCACCGACCACACACCCGCCGACATCACTCAACTCGGTGCCCGGCTGCTGGCTCATCTCGACCCCGACGGCACATTGGCTGATGACACCGACCAGAAACGACGCCGCAACGCAACCTGTGGATCGGCCGCCAACGCGCCGACGGCACCGCCAAAATATCGGGCACGCTGACCCCCGAACTCGCCGCCCGGCTGACGATGATGTTCGCGGTATGGGGCAAACCCGGACTCAACAACCCCGACGACCCCGCCTCACCCAGCGGACCGGCCGGCACCGCCGACCCCGACGCCCTGACCACCGCAGCCGACCGCGACAGCCGCACTCCCGCGCAGATCAACCACGACGCCCTCGACGCCGCACTCGCCGCCGGTTTCGCCGACGGGACCCTCGGAAAGTCGCACCGCGGACTGCCCGTGCAACTGATCATCAAAGCCGACCTCAACGACCTCATCCGCGAAGCCGGACTCGCAACCACCGCCACCGGAACCCTGCTGCCCATCCCGGACCTCATCGCCATGGCCGGTGAGGTCCAGCCATGGTTGGCGATCTTCAAAGACGCCACCACCGTCCCCCTGCACTTCGGGCGCGGGAAACGACTCGCCACCCGCGAACAACGCCTCGTCTCCTTCGCCCGCCCCGACGGGGAAGTATGCTCAGCACCAGGCTGCGAGCAGCCCGCCACCCACATCGAGCTTCATCACGCCCAGAAGGATTGGGCCAAAGGCGGTCTCACCGACATCGACGACCTCGCACCGGCCTGCCCACGCCACAACCGGATGGTCGGTGACCAACCCGGCCAATACACCACCCGCATCGCCCGGTCCGGACCAGACGAAGGCCGCTGCATCTGGCGACTCAACGCCGAACCCGGCGCACCACCCAACCCCGAACACATCAACCGCCGACCCGACATACCCCGGCGATTCACACAACACCTGAACACCGTGCGCGAGCAGATCCACGGGCCACCAACGCGGTCCGGCGATCACGCGCGCCCGAACAACCGGCACCACGACGACGCGCGTCGCTCATGGTCGAGAACCAGCCACGTCATCGACGTGAGACCACCCCGACCCGGCCAACGACAGCTCCGACCCTCCCTCGTCGAAGCATTCCTAGCCGAGTACCTCGCACGCAACTGACTGCGCTGCAACGCAACCCGTCGTAGCTCGCCGACCTCGACGCGCTCCTTCGTCGCTTGCTCGGCCCGGCGGCTATCGCTCCTCATACCTCAGTGTCTGCGGCCTGCCGGCCGTCGTGGACTCCGAAAGAACCCGTTGTGCTCGGCGCGAGCCCAATCACTGCTCCCTGAGGAGGCCGGAGCTTGCGGAGGCCGTCACGAAGGGTCCAGGTGAGTCGGGTTGCGAAGACCCTTCGTGACGCACCCTCCGCAAGCTCCGGGCGCTGCTAGTAATAGCTGGAAGGGCTGGTAACTGGGACATCCTCCTGATGTGGTCGTAGGGGCTTGGTTATCCCAACCACAAAAGGAGGATGTCAATGTCTAAGTCTAGTCGTTTGAGTCGTGGAGACAAGCGTCGCAACGATCGGTTGAGCAAGTTCCGGGGCATCGTGCGCCGTGACTACGCGGTCGCAGCGATTGATCTGGCGTCGAAAAAGCAAGTTGTCGCTGTGGTCGATCACGACTCCCGCATCGTGGCGCGCAGAACTTTTCACTGCGCGCCACCGCAGTTGGCCACCGCGATCGAGTGGAGCCGTACCGCCGCTACCGCTGCCGGGTTTGCCGGCATCGTCATCGCGTGAACCGACCGGGCATCGCTGGAAAACGGTCCGAGACCTGACCGCGGCGGTCGGGGTGCAGATGGTGTGTGTGCAGCCGATCGCGGTGGCACGGGCCCGAGAGACCGAAGACTTCACCCACGACAAATCCGATGACAAAGACGCCCTGCTGATCGCACGACTGACCACCCAACTTCATATCTACCTACCCGAACACGCCGACGAGCAATGGACCCGGCTACGTCACCTCGGCGTACGCCGATCCCAGCAACTCACCCGCCGTGGTGCGGCGCAGCAACAAGCCCGCGACCTCCTCGAAGGCGCCTGGCCCCACGCCCTTGACTGCGCCGGGCAACCCTTCAAATCGGTGACCTGGCTGGCCGCGATGGCCGTCATCGGTTGCACCCCGGAAACGTTGACCGCCCAGGGCAGCCGGGAACAGGCGGTGGCGTGGCTCCGCGAACACGTACGCGCCGAACTGCCCTGCTGGGGTGGGCGTCGGGTCACTACCCGCATCCTGGTCGCGATCGTCGATGCCGCTTTCGCCGTCCAGACCGAGACCACGATCACCGCCGAGGCCGGTGCGCTGGA
>NZ_SCOC01000037.1:0-45492 GCF_005502615.1 Gordonia sp. ALPHA1B1
TCGAATCCGCCACCCGAGAGATCACCGGTGCCGAAACCACCCAGCAGATCGGTCATCGGTTTGATGAACATGTCCAGGTTCGGTGGCTGCAGCGGTGGCAGTCCCGGCATCGGAGGCGTGGGCGGAATAGCGACGCCGCTGGGCGCTTCTCGACCGACCGTCCCGACGAACTTCAACCTCGGCGAACCCGCCCTCGGTGCATCGACGACCGCCAGGCCCGTGACGGCGCCCGCCGCTATGCCGATGGGTGGCGCACCGATGGGCGGTGCCCCGATGGGTGCCGCCGGTGCGCGCGGCGCGGGCGCCGCGGACGACCAGCATTCGGTACCCGACTATCTCGTCACCGAGGACAACGGCCGTCGCGTGGTCGGTGAGTCGCCTGAGGTCGCTCCAGCCGTCATCGGTCATGAGGAAGCCGCCGAAGCCGATCCCAGCCCGGACATCGAACTGCGACTGGGCGTGCCCGGTCCGAAACGAAACGAGGAAGTATGAGCAACTCGCAACTCCGCGTCGAACCCGCCGAACTGATCTCGGCGGCAAGCGACCTCGACCGGATCGCCGACCGCCTGGAACACGCGCTCACCGCCGCCGGTCGGGCGTTGCCCGTGGCCGCGCAGGGTCGCGATGAGGTCTCGACCGCAGCTGCCGAGAGTTTCACGACGGTAGCCGAGAAGTTCGAAACGGACACGGCGACGGGAGTTCTGGAGATGCGGAAGATCGCCGCCGTACTCCGCGCGCAGGCCGCCGGCTTCATCGAGGGTGATGCCGAGGCGTCGGACGCCTTCCGCGTGGCGTTGTAGGAGAGCGCGAACCCCCTGCATAGCAACATCATTCCGCTCGCACATCCACAACCCGCCGGCATCGAAGGGAGGCGCTCGTGATCGGCTTCACCGGAGTCAACTGGGACACCCGTCCGACCGAACAGCTCGCCGCCGACCTCGGCGCCGGTCCCGGGCCCGCGCCGCTGGCGGAAGCGGGCCTGGCCTGGGCCGCTCTTGCCGCGGAGGTCGGGGAAGCCGGTGTCGAATACGCCGCCGTGCTGGCACGCCTGGGGGCGCATTGGCAGTCCGCCCACACCAGTGCGGCTTTCGAGAAGCTGACCCGGCTGGCCCCGTGGTTCGCCGAAGTCGCGACCGAGGCGGCCGAGAATGCCACACGCGCCGAAGCCCAGGCCGCGGCGATCACGGTCGCGCGGTTGAACATGCCCGACCTCGCCGAGGTCGACGTCGTCGAGAAACTGCACGAGATCGCAACCACCGCCACCGCGGTCGCACCGATCATCGCCGGTGCGGCCGCCCAGGCCGAGCGTGCGGTCGCGCACCAGCGAATGCGGGCTGCCCGTGTGATGCAGACGTACGAGAATGCCACCGAACCTGTTGCCGCGCCGTGGGAATCGGCGAAACCCGCACCGGGGCTCGTGTCCGGTGACGCGCTCGCCGCCGAGCGGGCGGCGGCGGCCCGCGCGGCCGCGCCACCTCCGACCCCGGCGCCGGCCGCGCCTCTGGGTGCGGCGATGCCCGCGGGCATCGGGGGAGTGTTCCTGCCGCCGCCCGAGAAGCTGAAGTACGCACCGACGATCGTCGCGAGCGGACCATCGCAGGTCGCCGCCACGACGTCCGGCGGCGCTCCGGGGGCGTCGGCCCCCGTGACCGGCCCCGGCGTACCGCCGCCGGTGGCCCCGGGTGTCGCCACGGCGGACCGCGGTTCGGTCGTCCGCACCGTCGGCGCCGACGCCGCCGAACTGGACTCGTCCGACCCTCCGCCCTCGGTGGCGACCGAATCCACGGAACAGACGACCTGGGCCGAGCTGGCCACGTCGGATCGTCCTGCTGCGCATTATGTCTCGGCGCCAGACGGGCACGGAATGCCCGACGTCGATCCGCGCTACCTATCGGAGACGCTGATGCTCGGCAACCCGGGTGAACGCCGATGATGCCGATCGTGCACGACGCCGGGATGACGTTCGATGCCGCAGTCCTGTGCCGGCTCGGCGAACGTTTCGGAGTCCAGACCTGGCCGGTCGTCCTCGACCTCGGGAACGTTGCCGCGGAGTCCGACACCGGGAATGACTCCGCCAACGTCACCCAAGCCGACCCCGACGCGGTGATCGCGGCGCTCGAACTCGTCGAGCACGGTGAGCCCACACCGTGGGCGTCGACGGTGCTACGGGTGCTGGCGCAACCGCAGCGCGAGATCGAGATCCGCTCCTACACTGACGACGCGGTTCGCCGAATCTGTGTGGCGCGCAACGGCCACGACCACGTACTCGTGACGCGGACGGGCCGTCGCGTCGACGTCACGGTCGTCGATGTCGCCGACGTCGAGGCCCTCGCCGCGGTCGTGCGGGCTCAGTTCGACGCTCTCGAATCCGCCGCGGAGCCGGCTGAATTCACGGCCTTCTCGGCTCCGTCCGACGAGGTCGTCGACCGGCTCGGCCGTTGTCGGGCCGGCACCGAGACGACCGACGCCCTGCACGCGCTCGGCGCCGCACCGGCCGATGCCGTCGTCGTCTCGGCAGGGTTCGCGTCGTGCCGGACCCGCACCGAGGTCGTCGCCTCGATGAACGAGGACGGACGATTCGCTCAATCTTCTGGAGCTGTCGCGATTTTCGACACCGAACGGGGTCGAATCGTGTCCAGTCCCAGCAAGTCCCCGGACGGTCGGGTGTGGACCACCTTCTCGCCGGGAACGGGTCATCGAATCGCACAGGCGGTCAGCCTGTTGATAGAGACCCTGCCCGACGGGAAATGGATGCCATGATCCGCATCGGGGGATTCCGCGGAACAGACCGCCGCGGGAATCAACTGTCAGGGGTATCTGTGTCACGGATACCAACGGGGGCATCGCCAAACGGTGCCGTTACACAGGAGGAGCACTCATGCTGAACTTGCCCGGAGCAGGCGGCGGCGCCGGCGTCACCGTGAACGTCGCGGACGGACAGGCCACCGCAGCCAAGGTCGGCAGTCTCGTCGAGGACATGAAGGCCGTCATCAACCAGATCGCCCAGCACGCCGGAAACGCCACACCCACGTGGCAGGGCTCGGCCGGTGTCGCGTTCGACGGCACGCACACCGACTGGAACAAGGCCGCGCTGACCATGAACCAACTGCTGGAGCAGATCAAGACCCAGCTCACCAACGGCTTCGCCGGCTACGAGGACCAGGACGCGGCTGCCGCGCGCGGACTCAACACCAGCGTCTGACACCGGTCCGCATCCCGAACCTCACGTTCTGCGAAAGGAACCCACCATGAACGGCTCCATCAATTACGACTTCGCCGCTCTCGGCGATCTCAGCGGCGGCCTCCGGGCTGCCTTCACCCGGCTCGAGGACCTGAACTCGCAGCTCAAGGCGCAGGTCGCCGCCCTTGACGGGAACTGGAACTCCCAGCAGGCCAAGGCCGCCTACGTCGACGCGCAGGGCGCCTTCGATCGGATCTTCACCCAGTCCCGTGACTCGCTGACCGCGCTGGAGCAGGGTGTGAGCAACGCCAGCCGTGTCATGCAGGACACCGACGCAGCGATCGGAACGGGTTTCCGCGGTCTCGTCTGACCGCCGACCGACTCGTAGCCCGACGTCAGGACGGGGACCCACGGCCGTGCGCCGGGGGTCCCCGTTCGCGTTCGGGCGCGCCGTCTGCCAACGCCCGCGGGAGTCCCGCTTCGTGCGATAGCGTCGACGTCTACAGACCTCGCGGCACCCGTACCCCGAGGGCGCAGATCTCGACGAGGAGGTAAGCGGTGGCATCTGCCAAGACCGTCGGAGGTGGTCGGGAGCAGTTCACCCGGAACTCCGGCTTCATCTTCGCCGCAATCGGTTCCGCAGTGGGCCTCGGCAACATCTGGCGCTTCCCGGGCGTCGCGTACGAGAGCGGCGGCGGCGCGTTCCTCATCCCGTATCTGGTCGCCCTGCTGACCGCGGGCATTCCAGTGCTGTTCCTCGACTACGCGGTCGGGCACCGCTTCCGCGGCACCGCACCACTGTCGTTCCGACGCATCAAGAAGCCGGTCGAGGCGCTGGGCTGGTTCCAGACCGGTCTGCTGTTCGTCATCGGCGTCTACTACGCGGCGGTCATCGCCTGGGCCGCCAGCTACTTCTTCTTCTCGTTCAACCAGAGCTGGGGCGACGACCCGGCGACCTTCTTCACCCAGGACTACCTCCAGGTCGGTGATCCGGGTGTCTCGACGACCGTCGTCGGCGGCGTCGCACTGCCCCTGGTCATCGTGTGGCTCGCGGTGCTGGCCGTCCTGGCGCTCGGT
This sequence comes from Gordonia sp. ALPHA1B1, assembly GCF_005502615.1. Classification (NCBI taxonomy): domain Bacteria; kingdom Bacillati; phylum Actinomycetota; class Actinomycetes; order Mycobacteriales; family Gordoniaceae; genus Gordonia; species Gordonia sp. ALPHA1B1. The sequence goes on from NZ_SCOC01000037.1 coordinate 4,259, forward strand.
GTCGCCAACGGCATCGAGAAGGTCAACATCGTGTTCATCCCGTTGCTGTTCATCGGGTTCACCGGGCTGGTGATCCGGGCAATCACCCTGCCCGGCGCCGCCGACGGGCTCAACGCCCTCTTCACCCCGCAGTGGGCCGCGCTGAAGGACCTCGACGTGTGGATCGCGGCCTACAGCCAGATCTTCTTCTCGTTGTCGATCGCGTTCGGCATCATGATCGCCTATGCGTCGTTCCAGCGACGCCGGGCCAACATGACCAGCTCGGGTCTGGTCGTCGCGTTCGCCAACTCCTCGTTCGAGATCCTCGCCGGCATCGGCGTGTTCTCGGCGCTCGGCTTCCTGGCCTACCAGCAGCAGGTGGCCGTCTCGGATCTCGAGGGTCTGACCGGTCCGATCCTGTCCTTCGTCACGTTCCCGGCCGTCATCTCGGAGATGCCGGGCGCCGCGTTCTTCGGGGCGCTGTTCTTCGGCTCGCTCGTGATCGCGGGCTTCACCTCGCTCATCTCGCTGATGATCGGTGTGTCCGGTGCGCTCCAGGACAAGTGGGGCATCAGCCGCACCAAGGCGGCGGTCGGCGTCTCCGGCATCTGTGGTCTGATCTCGATCGCCCTGTTCTCCACGACCTCGGGCCTGATCGCCCTCGACACGGTGGACATGTTCGCCAACAACGTCGGCGTCGTCGCGTCGGCGATCATGATGACGGTCATCCTCATCTGGGTGCTCCGCCGCGGAGACATGCTGCGCCAGCACCTGAACGCCGTCTCGACGTTCAAGGTCGGCAAGATCTGGCTGGCGCTCGTCGGGGTCGTGGCGCCGATCTTCCTCACGATCATGCTGGTGCAGAAGGTGTGGTCGGTCATCGACGAGGGATACGAGGGATACCCGACGTGGTACCTCGGCGTCTTCGGCTGGGGCACGATCGCGCTGATCGTCGTGGCTGCGGTGCTGCTCACCCTGCCGTCCTGGAAGGGCCGGGATCAACCGGACTTCCTACCGTGGCCACCGCTGGCCGACACCGGCCGCACCTCCGGCCCGTCCACGAAGGAGACCGTCCGATGAGCGGTATCGCCATCGTCATGCTCATCGTGTCGATCACCATCGTGTGGGGTGGGCTCGTCGCGAGCATCGTGTTCCTCCGTCGTCGGCCCGAGGTGGAGGACTTGGCGGAGGATCCGGACCTGGTCCGGGAGGACGCCGACCGCGCGGCCCGGCCCCACCCTTCGCGCGACACCTGAGGCTCGGAGCACCTGCCCCTCGGAACCGCCCGCTCGTTCGGTTAGCCTGGGTCGAACGCATTCGCGCCTGCATCGACGGGCGCCCGACGCGAACGACAAGGGGATCAAGTGACGACCGCTCAGGACGAGCTGAAGGCCGACAGCCGCAACGGAATCGACTACAAGGTGGCCGACCTGTCCCTCGCGGACTTCGGCCGCAAGGAGATCGAGCTCGCCGAGCACGAGATGCCCGGACTCATGGCGCTTCGACGCGAATACGCGGACGTGCTGCCGCTCAAGGGAGCTCGTATCTCCGGCTCGCTGCACATGACCGTGCAGACCGCGGTCCTCATCGAGACCCTCACCGCGCTCGGCGCCGAGGTGCGATGGGCGTCGTGCAACATCTTCTCCACCCAGGATCACGCGGCCGCGGCGATCGTCGTCGGGCCCAACGGCACGCCGGACGAGCCGAAGGGTGTGCCGGTCTTCGCCTGGAAGGGCGAGACCCTGGAGGAGTACTGGTGGGCGGCCGAGGAGATGCTGACCTGGCCCGGTGAACCGGCGAACATGATCCTCGACGACGGCGGGGACGCCACCATGCTGGTGCTCCGCGGTGCCGAGTTCGAGAAGGCCGGCGTGGTCCCGCCCGCGGAGGACGACCACCCCGCCGAGTACAAGGTGTTCCTCGAGCTGCTGCGCAAGCGGTTCGAGACGGACAAGGGCAAGTGGACCGCGATCGCCGAGTCGGTCCAGGGCGTCACCGAGGAGACCACCACCGGTGTGCTGCGGCTGTACCAGTTCGCCGCCGCCGGCGACCTCGCGTTCCCGGCGATCAACGTCAACGACTCGGTCACCAAGTCGAAGTTCGACAACAAGTATGGGACCCGCCACTCGCTGATCGACGGCATCAACCGCGGCACCGATGTCCTCATCGGCGGCAAGAAGGTGCTGATCTGCGGCTACGGCGACGTCGGCAAGGGATGCGCGGAGTCGCTGGCCGGCCAGGGCGCCCGCGTCCAGGTCACCGAGATCGATCCGATCAACGCGCTGCAGGCGCTGATGGACGGCTTCGACGTCGTCACCGTTGAGGACGCGATCGGCAACGCCGACATCGTCATCACCTCGACCGGCAACCTCGGCATCATCACCCTCGAGCACATGCGGGCGATGAAGCACCAGGCGATCCTGGGCAACATCGGCCACTTCGACAACGAGATCGACATGGCCGGCCTCGAGCGGTCGGGTGCCAAGCGCATCACCGTCAAGCCGCAGGTCGACCAGTGGATCTTCGAGAACGGCAAGTCGATCATCGTGCTCTCCGAAGGCCGTCTGCTCAACCTCGGCAACGCGACCGGTCACCCCTCGTTCGTCATGAGCAACAGCTTCTCGAACCAGGTCATCGCGCAGATCGAACTGTGGACGAAGAACGACGAGTACGACAACGAGGTCTACCGCCTGCCCAAGCACCTCGACGAGAAGGTGGCCCGCATCCACGTGGAGGCGCTCGGCGGCAAGCTCACCAAGCTCACCAAGGAGCAGGCCGAGTACATCAACGTCGATGTCGAGGGGCCGTACAAGCCCGAGCACTACCGCTACTGATCGATCGGCATAGAAAAGGAGCCCCACCTCGGTGGGGCTCCTTTTCTATGACCGGGGGTTCGAAAGCCGGGTTCCCGAAGTCAGGTTCCGATGTCGGGTTCGGCGTCGGGGCAGTAGATCCACGAACCCTCCTCCTTGAGGAAGCGCTCGTTCGACTTCTCCGATGCCGTTCTCTCCGTGCCCTTCTCGAGGTGGGACACGACCTCGGACTGGGCGACGTCGCCGTCGAAGACCGTGTCGAGGAAGCCGTCGAGAACGATGTCTCCGCCGTCGGCAGGGGGTACGCCGGTGATCCGGTCTCGGGACTGGGTGCACACCGCGGCGCGCATGCGCGCGACGTCGCGCTCGTTGCGGGCGGTGATGTAGGCGAGCAACGCCGCCCGGATCTCGGAAAGGGCGGTGTAGTCGGTCGATCCCGGCTCCGACCCGCTCTCACTCGGCGACGGGTCGTCGGAGGCGGAGGTCGGGCCCGATGTCGCGCTCGACGAACCGGCGACCACGGTGTCGTCCGACGACGATCTGGTCACCACCACCGTGAGCACCAGGGCTATCACCGCGACGATCGCGACGCCGCCGAGCACCCAGGCGACGATCACCCCGGTGTTGCCACGCGGCGGCGGGCCGGGCGGGCCTCCGAAGCCGGGAGTCCCGGGCGCGGAGGGACCGTACTGTCCCGGGGCGAACGGGGGGCGGCCGTACGGGGCGGGCGGAGGGCCGTATCCCCCCGGGCGATGCGGACCGGGCACTGGTTGCCGACCCGGGCCGTACTGCTGACCGGGACCCTGTTGACCGGGGCCCTGCCTGCCGGGACCCGGCGGGCCCGAACCCTGAGGACCCGGGCCCGGCCGGCCGGGGCCCGGCGGACCGTACGGCGGCGGTCCACCACCTGGTGGCGGTGGCTGATAGGTCATGAAACGCCCTTCAGAATCGGTGGTCCAAGGCTATCGAAAGGGCGCCGCGAGGTCATCGGACGCGTCATTCGGTCGGTGCTGTTCGGTCGGTACGGAGGTCGTCGGCCAGGCCCGCGACATCCTCGCCGTCGAACAGGTACCAGGGCGACATCCAACCGTCCCCCGCGAGTTCGCGGTAGACGGCGTCGACCCGGCGCTGCAGGGCGTCGTCGCGTTCGTAGGCGTCCCGGGCTCGCGCCGCGTCCTGGTCGGCGCGCGACGCCGCACGCTGCATCGCGACCTCCGGTGACACCCCGAGCAGGACATGACGATCGGGGACCGGCATGTCGAATCGGCCGAACTCGAGGTCGACGACCCACCGCACCATCTCACCGCCGGCGCCCTGCTCCAGACGTGCGGCGTTGTAGGCGGCGTTGGACGCGACATAGCGGTCCAGGATCACGATGTCGTGGGCTTCGGTGGCGGCGTGGATGTCCTCGACCGCTCCGGCCCGGTCGAGCGCGAACAGCAGTGCCATCGCGTACACGCTGTCGCGTAGGTCACCGTGCGAACCGTGGAGCGCTTCGGCCGCGATGTCGGCGGTCGCCGACCGGCCGTAGCGGGGGAAGGTGAACGTCGCGACCCGGAGTCCGGCCGCTGACCATCGGTCGATCAGACCGGTGACCAAGGTGTTCTTGCCGGCGCCGTCGAGTCCTTCCACGGCTATCAATTGACCCACGGCGGGGAGTCTAGGTGGTTAAACCAAACGGGTCAGAACGTCCGTCCCGGCGCGTCGATCACCACGGTTTCATCACGGTGATGTCACCATTGACAACATGAAACCCCGCATCCTCGTCGTCGACGACGACGCCGCACTCGCCGAGATGCTGACGATCGTGTTGCGCGGCGAGGGTTTCGAGCCCTTCGTGGTGGGCGACGGCACACAGGCTCTGACTGCGGTCCGGGAGATCCGTCCCGATCTGGTGCTTCTCGACCTCATGCTGCCCGGCATGAACGGCATCGACGTCTGCCGTGTGCTGCGTGCCGATTCAGGTGTGCCCATCGTGATGCTGACGGCGAAGTCCGACACCGTCGATGTGGTGCTGGGCCTGGAATCCGGCGCCGATGACTACATGGTCAAACCGTTCAAGCCGAAGGAGCTGGTCGCCCGGGTGCGTGCGCGCCTGCGCCGGACCGACGAGGAACCGGCCGAGCTGCTGTCGATCGGCCCGGTGGAGATCGACGTGCCCGCCCACAAGGTCACCCGCGATGGCGTGCCGATCTCGCTGACCCCGCTCGAGTTCGACCTGCTCGTCGCGCTCGCGCGCAAGCCCCGTCAGGTGTTCACCCGCGATGTCCTCCTCGAACAGGTGTGGGGATACCGGCACCCGGCGGACACTAGACTCGTCAACGTGCATGTCCAGCGGTTACGCGCCAAGGTCGAAACCGACCCGGAGAATCCCGAGGTCGTCCTGACGGTGAGGGGGGTCGGCTACAAGGCCGGCCCGCCGTGATCGGTCGATCTCGACGACGGGTCAACAGCACTCTCGGACGCTTCACCCGCACCGCCGGCGCTGTCGGACGTGCCTTCGGGCACATCTGGCGGCGCTCGCTGCAGTTGCGGGTCGTGGTGTCCACGTTGGTGCTGTCGGTCGTCGTTCTCCTCATTCTCGGCTTCGTCCTCGTCACCCAGATCACCGACCGGTTGCTCGACGTCAAGCTGGCGGCGGCGACCGAGGAGATCGATCGCGCCCGCATCTCGGTGGAGCGCGATCTGTCGAGCGGCGCGGGCAACATGTCCGTCCAGAACCGTTTGCGTCAGACGCGGTCCCTGCTCACCGACCGGGACGCCGACACCGGGCAGGCGTCGGGTGCCGTCGGTGCCTTTGACACCGTCCTGCTGGTACCGGGCGGCTCCGACAACGGGGTCGCGAGCGGCGTCGGGCCGACGGCCGAGGTGCCGTCGAACCTGCGGGACATGGTCCGCGGCGGTCAGGTGGCATACCAGTACACCCAGGTCCCCGACGGGACGGGGGGTCGGGCGCCGGCGCTGATCGTCGGCAGTCCCACGAACGCCTCGGTGCCCGGCCTCGAGTTGTACCTGGTGTTCCCGCTGACGGCGGAACAGAACACGCTCGACCTCGTCCGCGGCACGCTGCTGACGGGCAGCATCGTGCTGCTCGGTCTGCTGGCCGCGATCGCGTGGCTCGTGTCGCGTCAGGTCGTCATCCCGGTGCGGTCGGCGTCGCGGATCGCGGTGCGGTTCGCCGACGGCCGGCTGAAGGAGCGAATGCCGGTCCGCGGTGAGGACGACATGGCCCGGCTCGCGATGTCCTTCAACGACATGGCCGAGAGCCTGTCCAAGCAGATCACCCATCTCGAGGAGTTCGGCGGACTGCAGCGGCAGTTCACCTCCGACGTCAGCCACGAACTGCGCACACCGCTGACCACCGTGCGGATGGCCTCCGACGTGCTCTACGAGGGCCGCGAGGATCTCGACCCGGTCCGCAAGCGGTCGGTGGAATTGCTGGACAAGGAACTCGACCGCTTCGAGACGTTGCTCAACGAGCTCCTGGAGATCTCGCGTCACGACGCCGGCATGGCCGAACTGGCCGCCGAGCGGATGGACATGGCCATCCCGATCGACGGTGCCCTGGCCACCGTCGGTCACCTCGCCGAGGAGACCGGCACCGAGCTCGTCCTCGATCTCCCGGCCGAACCCGTCCTGGCCGAGATCGATCCGCGTCGCGTCGAACGCATCCTGCGGAACCTGCTCGCCAACGCCATCGATCACGGCGAACGGAAACCGGTGACGCTCACCATGCGTTCGGATGGTGACGCGGTGGCCATCACCGTGCGCGATCAGGGCATCGGACTGCGGCCGGGGGAGGAGAAGCTGGTGTTCAACCGGTTCTGGCGATCCGACCCGTCGCGATTCCGGCGTTCGGGCGGTACCGGCCTCGGCCTGGCCATCAGCATCGAGGACGCCCGCCTGCACCAGGGGCGCCTCGAGGCGTGGGGTGAACCGGGCAAGGGCGCGTGCTTCCGGTTGACGTTGCCGCTCGTGCGCGGGCACAAGGTCCTCGGTTCGCCGCTGCCCCTGAAGTCGGTGGGCACCCTGCAGCGCACATCCGCGCCCAGGACGGGTGGGCGCGCCGCGGGCCCGGGAGCGGGTGCCGAATGATGCGGTCATCCCGGTCCGGCCGCGCCGTCCTGGCGCTGGCGCTCGGCATCGCGGCGCTGCTGCTGGTCACCGCGTGCGGGGCGATCCCCAACGACTCGTCTCCCCAGCCGATCAAATCGTTCGAACGGGAGGGCGCGACCAACGCCGTCCCGGTGCCCCAGGCCGACATGGATCCCGAGGCCCTGGTGCGGGCCTTCCTCAAGTCCACCGTCGATCCCGACTCGGCGCATCGGTCGGCGCGCGCCTTCCTGACCTCGGTCGCCTCGCAGCAGTGGGACGACCGCGGCGACGCGCTGATCGTCGACGAGATCAACACCTTCGTCGACCAACGCAACGAGGACTCGGTGCGGATGCGGCTCATCGGCGACAACGTCGGGACCCTCAAGTCCGACGGTCAGCTGCTGCCGGCCTCGGGACGGGTCGAGACCAGCATCAGCCTCACCCGCTCGGGAGACCAGTGGCGCATCGACGGGCCCCTGCCGAACGGCACGATGATCGACCGGGACCAGTTCGACAGCACCTACCGGCCGGTCTCGCTGTACTACAGCGACCGCACCGGGCGCCGGCTCGTCCCCGACCCGCGCTGGCTCTACGCGGGACAGGCGACCGACCCGACCGTGCTGGTGAACCGGTTGATCGCGGGACCCGCGTCGGACCTCGCGGCGGCAGTGGACAGCGGTTTCCCCAATGGAGCCGCACTGCGGGGTCCGGTCGTCGGCCTCGCCGGCGGCGGCGTACGTGTGGATCTCGACGGCATCGGGAGCGCCCCCGCGCGGGATCGCAACCTGCTGGCGGCGCAGATCATCTGGACGCTCGACGGCGCCGACATATCCGGGCCCTACGTCATCGACGCCGACGGCGCGCCGCTGGCCGCCGAACGCGCCTCCGGATGGCAGACCACCGACGTGCGGGCCTTCGATCCGAACTCTGTGCCCACCACCGATGTCGGGCTCAACATCGTCACGGGCGGCGCGTTGCGAGCGGTGACCGACACCGCGACCGTGCCGGTGCAGGGGCCGCTCGGGTCGGCGCGCGATCTGCGGTCGGCGACCATCTCCGACAACGGGGCGCGGGTGGCCGCGGTCCGGAGTCTGTCCGGACCCGAGCGCAGGCTCGAACTGGTGATCGGCGACTACGGCGGCGACGTCGGACCGATCGTCGGCGGGTCGTCGATCACCCGGCCGTCGTTCGGCTCCGACGAGAACACCGTGTGGGTCGTCGTCGACGGCAAACCGATCCAATGGCAACGCGACGACGACGGCACCGCCACCGTGCCCGTCGAGGCTTCGGCGATCCCGACGGTCGCGCGAGGCGCGATCACCGAGATGCAGGTGGCCCCGGACGGTGTGCGCACCGCACTGGTGGTCGGCGGACAGATCGTCTTCGCGGTGCTGTCGACCAACACCGAGGGCCAGGTCTCGCTGACCAGCCCGCGGATCGCGGCCTACAACATCGGCAACCGCGCGGTCTCGGTGGACTGGGCGTCGCCGACGACGCTGATGATCGCGCGCGAGGCACCCGAGTCGCCGGTCGTGCAACTGTCGATCGACGGCACCCCGGCGGTTGGCCTGCTGAGCGGCAACGTGTCACCGCCGGTGCGGGCGGTGGTCGCCAACGCCTCGACGATCTACGTGGGCGATCAGCGCGGTGTGCTGCGACTCGGCAGCAGCAACGGCCAACCCGACCAGTACTGGACCGAGGTCGAGCCGGCGATGATCGAGGGCGCGATCCCGGTCCTGCCCTGAAATCCGAGCCGCTACCGTCAGGCAGCTGCGAGCACGACGACCGCCGCGACGTCGACGCCGTTCTCGGCGAGCACGCGCACCGATTCGGTCACGGTTGCGCCGGTCGTCAGCACGTCGTCGACCAGGATCGCGCTCGCCCCGGGGGCCGGGACGGCGCCGGAGCGCAGCCGGACGGCGCCGCGTAGATTCCGGGCGCGGGCCCGGGCGTCGAGTCCGGCGGAGTCCCGTGCCGTCGCCGACGTCACCAGCAGCGGTGCGACCCGTACCCGTCGGCCCAGTGCGGGCGCCGCGTTCGCCGCCACCGCCGTGACGGGGTCCCCGCCGCGCCGCCGCGCCGTCATCCGGCGGGTCGGTGCCGGGATCAGGAGCAGCCGTTCGGCGTCGGGGAGCTCACCCCACCGGGCCAGCACGCGGACACCGAGCGCGAGGGCGGTGCCGAGGGGCCGGGCGAGATCGCGACGGTCGTGTTCCTTGAGCGCGATGATCGCCTGCCGATGCGGACCGCGGTACCGGCCCAGCGCCCAGACCGGGACGCCGGGCGCGACCCGAGGGTGGGCCGCGATGGGGGCGTCGGACAACGCGCGCTCGCATCGTCGGCACCACCGGGTACCTGGGCGACCGCACCCGCCGCAGACCATCGGGAACATCAGATCGGCTCCCGCCTCGAAGACCTCCCGGCGCCACGTCACGCGCCGACGGTAGTGCACCTCGCACAGGTGTGCGGGGCGGTGGGCGAGGGTGTGCACAACCGGGGCACGGGTGCTCGCGGGAGGATCTCGTGCCCGTTCGTCCCGACATGCCGACGCCGCGCCGCAAAACGTGGCCGATACCGGAACTTGCGGCTACGGTCGGGGGTACAGCAGGTTGCCGGAGGCCGTCGAGGTGTGCCGGCCACGACCGCTTTTGCCGGGAGGTGATGCCCCTGTCTTTGAGTGTCAGCTGTCAGCTGACATGGACACATCCTCGGTGCCGTTCGAATCGCCAGTGCGACAACAGATCACGGCGATTCAATCGGCTTCGGGACAATTCAGGAGGTAGTTGAATGTCCACAGTCATCCACCGCAAAGGCCAGCGCGAACCGAAGACCGCCGACCCACGGCCGACCGTGGAGGAGGGTCCCGCGCCCGACCGCCGATCAACCGAGAACGATTCCTACGATCCGGAATTCGCCTTCGTCCGCCCACCGGGAACGGTGGACGCCGACGAGCCGGCCGAACCCACCGCGAAGGTCGTGTTCAGCGGCCGCAACGTCGAGATCCCCGACCACTACCGCATCTACGTCGGCGACAAACTCGCTCGCCTCGAGCGATTCGATCCGACCATCTACCGATTCGACGTCGAGCTGAACCACGAGCGCAACCGGAGACAGTCCAAGGTCTGTCAACAGGTGGAGATCACCGCGACGGGCAAGGGGCCGATCGTCCGGGCGCAGGCCTGCGGCGAGAACTTCTACGCCGCCCTCGAACACGCGCTCGACAAGGTCGAGTCCCGGCTGCGCCGCGTCAAGGACCGCCGCCGCGTCCATCACGGCAACCGTCGGCCGCTCTCGGTCGCCGAAGCCACCGAGATCGGTGCGCCGCCCCTCCGCGACAACCAGCTCTCCGTGGACGGTTTCGTCGGTGATCCGAACTCGACGGCGGCCGACTCCGCCGAACGGTGGGACGACGGCGTGGAGGAATACACACCCGGTCAGATCGTCCGCGTGAAGGAGCACACGGCCGTGCCGATGACCGTCGACGACGCGCTCTACGAGATGGAACTGGTCGGCCACGACTTCTTCCTGTTCCACGACAAGGAGACCGACAAGGCGTCCGTCGTCTATCGCCGCCACGCCTTCGACTACGGGCTCATCAGGTTGACCTGACGCCCGAGCGGGCCCCGCAGGCGGTCATCCGGTCGATGTCCGACGATCCGATCAGGGTCTGCTCAGCTCACCTCGGTACCATGGGATCCGGTCTGTGCGTTCGCGCGGGCCGGATTCCGTGTGTTTTCTACAGGTGAGGGACTCGATCCACGGTGCTGAACAAGCTGTTGCGTGTCGGCGAAGGCCGCATGGTCAAGCGACTCGATGCGATCGCATCGCACGTCGAGACGCTGTCCGATGACGTCGAGGCGTTGACCGACGCCGAGTTGCGTGCCAAGACAGACGAGTTCAAAGAGCGCATCGCCGACGGGGCGTCGCTCGACGAGCTGCTGCCCGAGGCCTTCGCGGTCGCCCGCGAGGCGGCGTGGCGAGTGCTCGACCAGAAGCACTTTCACGTGCAGATCATGGGCGGGGCCGCGCTGCACTACGGGAACATCGCCGAGATGAAGACCGGTGAGGGCAAGACGCTCACCTGTGTGCTCCCGGCCTACCTCAACGCGCTCTCCGGCGACGGCGTGCACGTGGTCACCGTCAACGACTACCTGGCCAAGCGCGACTCCGAGTGGATGGGCCGCGTGCACCGGTTCCTCGGTCTCGACACCGCCGTCATCCTCACCGGCATGAGCTCGGCCGCGCGGCGCGAGGCCTACGCCGCCGACATCACCTACGGCACGAACAACGAATTCGGCTTCGACTACCTGCGCGACAACATGGCGCACTCGCTCGAGGACCTCGTCCAGCGCGGCCACTCGTACGCGATCGTCGACGAGGTCGACTCGATCCTCGTCGACGAGGCCCGTACCCCGTTGATCATCTCCGGCCCCGCCGAGGGGTCGAGCAAGTGGTACACCGAGTTCGCGCGGATCGCCCCGCTGCTCGAGCGCGACGTGCACTACGAGGTCGACATCAAGAAGAAGACCGTCGGTGTCCACGAGGCCGGCGTCGAGTTCGTCGAGGACCGCCTCGGCATCGACAACCTCTACGAGGCCGCCAACTCGCCCCTGGTCAGCTACCTGAACAACGCGATCAAGGTCAAGGAGCTGTTCCAGCGCGACAAGGACTACATCGTCCGCAACGGCAACGTCATGATCGTCGACGAGTTCACCGGCCGCGTGCTCGACGGGCGTCGCTTCAACGAGGGCCTGCACCAGGCCATCGAGGCGAAAGAGGGCGTCGAGATCAAGGCCGAGAACCAGACGCTCGCCACGATCACACTGCAGAACTACTTCCGCCTCTACGAGAAGCTGTCCGGGATGACCGGTACCGCCGAGACCGAGGCCGCCGAGTTCGACCAGATCTACAAGCTCGGGGTGCTGCCGATCCCGACCAACAAGCCGATGATCCGCAAGGACCAGGGTGACCTGATCTACAAGACCGAGGAGGCGAAGTTCGCCGCGGTCGTCGACGACGTCACCGAGCGCCATGCGACGGGTCAGCCCGTCCTGATCGGTACGACCAGCGTCGAGCGTTCGGAATACCTCTCCCGCCAGCTCAAGAAGCGCGAGATCCCGCACAGCGTCCTGAATGCGAAGTTCCACGAGCAGGAAGCGCAGATCATCGCCGAGGCGGGTCGGCTCGGCGCGGTCACCGTGGCCACCAACATGGCCGGTCGCGGTACCGACGTCGTGCTCGGCGGCAACCCCGACATCATCGCCGACACCCGGCTTCGCAAGGCCGGTCTCGACCCGGTGCAGACCCCCGACGAGTACGAGGCCGCGTGGGACGAGGCCATCGAGGTCGCCCGCACCGACGCCGCGAAGGAGGCCGAGGAGGTCCGCGCAGCCGGCGGTCTGTACGTGCTGGGCACCGAACGCCACGAGTCACGCCGTATCGACAACCAGCTGCGCGGCCGTTCCGGCCGCCAGGGCGACCCGGGTGAGTCGCGGTTCTACCTGTCGGTCGCCGACGAGCTCATGCGTCGATTCAACGGCGGTGCGCTCGAGGCGATCATGAACCGGCTGCCCGACGACGTCCCCATCGAGGCGAAGATGGTGACCAAGGCGATCCGCAGCGCGCAGACGCAGGTCGAGCAGCAGAACTTCGAGATGCGCAAGAACGTGCTCAAGTACGACGAGGTGATGAACGAGCAGCGCAAGGTCATCTACGCCGAGCGCCGCACCATCCTCGAGGGCGAGGATCACCACGAGCAGGTCAAGCAGATGGTCTCCGACGTCGTCGGGGCCTACGTCGACGGTGCGACCGCCGAGGGTTACGCCGAGGACTGGGATCTCGACGAGCTGTGGACCGCACTGCGTGCGCTGTACCCGATCGAGCTCGATCCGAAGGATGTCGTCGGTGAGTCCGAATACGGTGAGCGCGATGACATCTCGGCCGACGAGCTGCGCGAGAAGCTCGTCGCCGACGCGCGCGCCGCGTACGACACCCGTGAGAAGCAGATCGACGCGATCGCCGGCGAGGGCGCGATGCGACAGCTCGAACGGAGCGTGTTGCTGAGCGTGCTCGACCGCAAGTGGCGCGACCACCTGTACGAGATGGACTACCTGCGCGAGGGCATCCACCTGCGTTCGATGGCCCAGCGTGACCCGGTCGTCGAGTACCAGCGCGAGGGCTTCGACATGTTCCACGGCATGCTCGAGGGCTTGAAGGAAGAGACGCTGAGCATCCTGTTCAACGCGCAGGTGCAGACACAGCAGCCGGCGGCCGAGCAACCGCTCCCGAGTGCTGCCGACCTGCGCGCGGCCGTGGGCGCGGGTGCCCCGGCACCGGTGCCCGCTCCCGCTCCGGCCGCCGACTCCGGTGCTCAGGCCCCGGCCGCCCTGCGGGCCCCGACTCAGTCGGCGGACGCGGCGGTCACATACTCGGGCCCGGGCGAGGGCGGCGGTACGGTCGTGCACTCCGGGGAGGAGGAGCTCTCGGGCGCCGCGGAATCCGCCAGCCGTCGCGAGCGCCGCGCCGCGGCCCGCGCCACCACCAAGGGGTCCCGGCCGAAGCCGCCGAAGTCCAAGAAGCAGCGCCGCTGACCGGCGCCCCAAGCGGGTGCCGCCACCAGCAGTGACCGCCGACGGTCGGTCCCGGAGATGTCCGGGACCGACCGTCGACGTTTTTCTCGGATTCGATGGAACCGGGACGCCGCCCCGTGCGTCCAAATCCCATGCGTCCACTCCTGGCGGGTCCTGAACTCGCACCCACGAGCACGTCGCGGCCGCACGGATCGCGGCCGTCGCAGCAGACACCGCGGGTCCGGGTTCGTCCGGCGCCGCCGTACGAGCCCGCCGGTCCGGTGGTGGCAGCACCGCACGGCCTCGCGACTCCGACGGCCATCCGGCCGTTCCCGGGGTCGGCTCCGGGTGCCGGTTCGGCGCGCAAGACCGCGGTCGCCGCGGCCGAGGCCCGCCGCTTCACCGTTGCGATGTCCCGGCTGCTGTTCGAGGTGGTCGATCGGCGTCGCTCGGTCGCGCACCTCGGCGACGTCGTGTCGCCGGCGATCGCCGACCAGGTCGCAGCCCTCGTCCGGCACGACGCCTTTCGGATTCCGGAGTCGACCGGAACCGGGACGCCGGGGACCGTATCGACGCCGGTGGCGCAGATGTCGACCGGGAATGTGCTGCGGCGCGTGCACGTCCAGGTGTGCGATCCCAGCGCCGCAGAAGTGTTCGGCTCGTACGAGGGGGGTGGGCGGACCCGGGCGTTCGCGGGCCGCATCGAGCGCAAGCCGATCCGGGTCCGTGGCGCCGCGGACCCAGGCCGGCGATCGTTGGGTCGAGTGGAATACCGGTGGCAGCTGGTGGCCCTCGAGTTCGGCTGACGGGTAGCTCCTGCGCAGACCACGGAAATCCGCGTCGACGGCTACGATCGGCGTCGTGGTCACCCGTCTGTCGCCCCGCGACGCGATGTACTACTTCCTCGACGATTCGCGGTCCACGACCCACCTCGGGGCGTTGCTGATCGTCGATCCCGCGGCCGCGCAGGCGACCTCGGAGAACGCCGAACCGGGCGACACCGGATCCGAAGCGTCCGACGCGGCCAGGCGAGCGTCCCGGCAGTCGACGCTCGACTACGCGGGTCTGGTCTCGCTGGTCGAGAACCGCCTTCAACTCATCCCGCGGTATCGCCAGGTCGTCCGCGAGGTGACGCTCGGGCTCGCGCGCCCGGTCTGGGTCGACGACCCCGACTTCGACATCAACTTCCACATCCGTCGCGCGGGTCTGCCGCGGCCCGGTGGAGCCGTCGACGTCGACGAACTCGTCGCCCGGGTGATGTCGCGGCCGCTCGACCGCACGCGACCGCTCTGGGAGATGTATCTCATCGAGGGTCTCGCCGACGGCCGACTCGCGATCCTGACCAAGTCGCACCGATGCCTCATCGATGATGCGGGCAGCCGGGAGATCAGTGAGGTCATCTGCGACGACACCGAGACAGCGGAACCGCTGCCGGAGGAGTTGTGGATGCCGGGCAGGCCGCCGGGCGGCACCCATCTCGTCGCCGGTGCCCTCGCCGAGGCGCTCGCGCGTCCGGGCGACCTCGTGGACACGGTGCTCCACGGCAACGGAATCGTGTCCGAGATGCGGTCCGCCGTCGGCACGACCGTGCGGCGCGTGGGGGACGTGGTGTCGCAACTGACCGATTCGGCGCCACGCAGTCCGTTGAACAACGCGGGCACCACCACCCGGTCCTTCACCACCGTCGCACTGCCGCGACGGGGCTGCGCAAAGGTCGCCGAGCATCACGGTTGCACCATCAACGACGTCGAGCTGGCCATCATCTCCGGCGTCATGCGCAAGTGGATGCTGTCGTTCGATCCGGCCGAGGTCCCTGCCGACACCGTGCGGGTCGTCGTGCCGCTGTCAGCACGCGACCCGGGTGTCGAGCGCACGGCCGAGCCGGAACCCGGGTGGATCGGGGTCGGCAAACCGAGTTTCGTCACCGATCTGCCGGTGGGGGAGAGTAATCCGGCCGTTCGGCTGGCGCAGGTGGCCGGCCTGGCCGACCGATATGCGCAGTCGCCGCGCCGGATGACTCTCGGTCCCAGCCCGCTCTTCCCCGAACTGGGTGTGGTGCCGTTCCCGGAGATCAGCTCTCGGGCGTTCCGGTCGCTGAACAGCCGTGCGTACAACGTGCCGGTGGCGATGAGCACGTCGCCGGTGCCGGACCGTTTCGTCCTCGGCGCACCGGTGCGCCAGGTCTTCTCGATTCCCACCCTCGTGTCGCAGCGTGCGCTGGCGATCAGCGTCGTCGAGTACCGTGACCATCTGCACTTCGCCTTCGTCGCCGACCGCGGAGTCATCGCCGATCTGCCCGCGATGGCCGACTACGTCTTCGAGTCCCACGAAGAGTTGACCCAGAAGAGTTGACCCAGAAGAGCTGACCCAGAAGAGCTGACCCAGCCCCACCGCTGGCCGAACGGGAGTAGTTGACGAATGAGGGTGTACCTGCCGGCGACGTTGGCGATGCTGTTGCGGCTCGATACCGACGGCGAGTTCCGTCCGCTGGGCGGCACGGGATTCGCCCTGACGCCCGCGCTGCGTGAGGCCTTCGTCTCCGGGGACGACGAGGAGCTGTCCGAAGTCGCGCTGCGCGAGGCCGCGCGTGCGTCGTTGCGCCTGCTCGCCGGGGAGGCCCCGGAGGCCGGCGACCGCGAGTCCGAGTCCGAACTGGTCGCCGACGAGGCGGTCACCGACTCCGCGGACACCCCGCGTCTGCCGCCCCGGCGCGTGGTCGTCGCGGCCGACGTGGAGGACGTGACACTGCGTCCCGACCTGGACGACGCGGTGGTCAAGATCGCCGGGCCCGTCCCGGTGTCGGCGATCGCGTCGGTGCATGTCGACGTCGCCGAGGCGGAGCCGAAGGTCCGTGCGGCCGTGGTGGTCATCGACGCCGCCGACATGGGTGACCTCGATGCCGAACTCGCGGTCGGCGACGTCGAGGACTTCGATCTCGCGTGGTACGCGACTCAGGAACTGCCGTTCCTCCTCGAGCTGCTCTGAACCGAACCACTAACCTACGGTTGCGTAGGTTATGGTGGCTCCGACACGTTCCCCGACGTCGAAGGCGGTAAGTGAGATGGGTTTGCTCGAGAGGTTCGAGGAACCGGTTTCCGGCGTCGCGGCCCGCAGCCGCGGCTCGCAGTGGGCCCGCGCCGCGCTCACCCGGATCACGACGCCGCTCCTGCCCGACGACTATCTCCACCTGGCGAATCCGTTGTGGTCGGCCCGCGAGCTGCGGGGCAAGGTCGTCTCGGTGACCAAGGAGACCGAGGACACCGCGACGATCCGCATCCGGCCCGGTTGGGGCTTCTCGTTCGACTACGCCCCGGGTCAGTACATCGGCATCGGCGTCCTGATGGAGGGCCGCTGGGCGTGGCGTTCCTATTCGCTGACCTCGACCCCCGACTCGTCGGCGAACGACAAGACGATCTCGATCACGGTCAAGGCGATGCCCGAGGGCTTCTTGTCCAGTCACCTGGTCAACGGTCTCCGGCCCGGCACGGTCGTCCGGCTCGCCGCACCGCGCGGGGAGTTCGTGCTGCCGGACCCGTTGCCGGCGAAGGTTCTCTTCGTGACCGCCGGAAGCGGACTCACGCCCATCATCTCGATGCTGCGCACCGCACGACACCGCGACCAGCGCACCGACATCACACTCGTGCACTCGACGCCCACGCCGGCCGATCTGCTCTTCGCCGACGAACTCCGGGACCTGGCGGACAGCGGCGTCGTCGACCTGCACGTGCAGTACACGCGAACCGACGGGCAGATCACTCCCGACGTGCTGCCGTCCCTCTGCGCCGACTGGCGCGAACGTCAGACCTGGGCGTGCGGACCCGCCGGGTTCCTCGACGGCCTGCAGCGCCTCTACGCGGAGGCGCACCTGACCGAGCAGTTGCACATCGAGCGGTTCGCCCTCGAACGCGGCGTCGTCGGGGCCCAGGGCGGCACCGTCACGTTCTCGCGGTCCGGGAAGTCGGCGGTCGTCGACGGTGCGACCACGTTGCTCGAGGCGGGGGAGACCGCGGGCGCGATGATGCCGTTCGGATGCCGGATGGGGATCTGCCAGAGCTGCGTGGTCATGCTCGACAAGGGATGCGTGCGCGACCTGCGTTCGGGCGTCGAACACGTCGAGGGCGAGCGCATCCAGACCTGTGTTTCCGCCGCGGCGGGGGACTGCACCCTCGCCGTCTGAGCAGCGTCTTCGTCTCGTGTGGCTCGCGCGCATCGGTGAGCCGGTAGGGTGAACGACGTGCGTGGCGAGAGGAATCTGTTCTGTGGAAACGCCGGCGAAGGCACCAGTGACCGCTGAGGTCCCGGTCCCCAGCGAGATCCCCGTCCTGAGCGACGGAGGCGTCACCCTGCGGCCGCATGAGCCCCACGACCTCGACCGCATGGTCGAACTCGCGGCGGACCCGGCCATGATGCGGTGGACCCCGATACCGGCGCCCTACAGTCGTGCGGCAGCCGAGCGTTTCGCCCTCGATTACGCGCCGCGTAGCTGGGCGAAGGGCACCCGGATGTTGTGGGCCGTCGAATTCGACGGCCGGTTCGTCGG
This sequence comes from Gordonia sp. ALPHA1B1, assembly GCF_005502615.1. Lineage (NCBI taxonomy): Bacteria > Bacillati > Actinomycetota > Actinomycetes > Mycobacteriales > Gordoniaceae > Gordonia > Gordonia sp. ALPHA1B1. The sequence continues at coordinate 22,255 of NZ_SCOC01000037.1, forward strand.
CACCGTCGACATCGAGGGCGAGGGACCACTCACCCGACTCAGCTACGACCTGCACCCCGACGCCCGAGGGTGGGGGGTGATGAAGCGCGCCGTCCTGCTGGCCGTCAACTACGCGTTCACCGAGGCGGACAAAGAGGTCGTCCGATGGACGACCGTCGCCGGCAACATCGACGCGCTGCGGGTGGCCCACTCCTGCGGTTTCCGTCTCGACGCCGCGGTCCCCAACGGCATCGAGGTGCGCGGTCACATACGCGACGCCTGGGTGGGATCGCTGCACGCAGGCGATCCTCAGCATCCCAAGACCGATTGGCGGACAGACGTGTTCGAGACCGAGCGCTTCCGCCTGCGGCCGCTCGCGGAGACCGACGATCCGCGCATCCGGGAGACGCTCGACGACCCGGTGTCGCGCAAGTATCTGTTCGCGCGCCCCGATCCGCTGGAACTCGAACACGCCGCGGCCGAACGCCTCCGCAAGTGGTGGACGGCCGCGCAGGGCACGACATGCACTTGGGCGGTGGCGGATCGCGAGACCGACGACTACCTGGGCGACATCACCCTGCTGCACATCGACGAGGTCACCGGCGCCGAGGCGGGTTTCTACACCCACCCCGAGGCCCGCGGCAAAGGCGTTTTGGGCGAGGCATTTCCGGCTGCGGTCCGGTACGCCTTCGACAAGCTGGGGTTCCGCCGCCTCACCCTCTTCGCCGCCGACAGCAACGAGGGCAGCAAGAAGCTCGCCCGCATCGCCGGCTTCCGCGAGTTCGGCACACAGAAACTCGCCGCCCGGTCCGACGGCGTCTTCGAGGACCTCGTGGGATTCGAGCTGTTCCGCGACGACTACGAGGCCGACCGCAAGGACTGACTAGTCCCGCCCCGTCGACCATCCTGTGTCTCGCGTCGATTGTGCAGCTTCCTCGCCGGCACGGAACCCGTTCCGTTGATCGGTTGAGTCCCGGTTCGTCACACTCACTGGACACGACGCCGTCGCCAACCTACGCTTGCGTAAGTTACGGAAACGTAGGCGTAGGCAGCGGTCGACACGCGCACCTCGAAGTCGCGCCATCGACCGACCACCGGCGAAGGGAACCACACGTATGGCGATCTCTGACATCCCCGAATACGCGCACCTGACCGAGTCCGACGTGGCCGCATTGGGAGCCGAACTCGACGCGATCCGCGCCGACATCGAAGCCGACCGTGGTGAGCGGGATGCGCGGTACCTGCGCAACACGATCCGGTTCCAGCGCGGGCTGGAGGTCACCGGCCGCGCCCTGCTGTTCGGTTCGACTCGGAAGTCGGCCTGGTGGGCGGGTGCGTGCGCCCTCGGCGTCGCGAAGATCGTCGAGAACATGGAGCTCGGGCACAACGTGATGCACGGGCAGTGGGACTGGATGAACGACCCGGAGGTGCACAGCACCACCTGGGAGTGGGACAACACCGACCCGTCGGCGCACTGGAAGCACACCCACAACTACATCCATCACAAGTACACGAACGTGCTGGGCATGGACGACGACGTGGGCTACGGACTGCTGCGCGTCACGCGCGATCAGCGGTGGCGTCCGTTCAACTACGGAAATCTCGTCTACAACACGATTCTCGCGCTCGCCTTCCAATACGGGGTCGCCGTGCAGCATCTCGAGCTGGGCAAGAAGCGCAAGACCCCGGAGGCTCAGGAAGAGTTCCGGCGCAATCGCAACGAGGTCCTGTCGAAGATCGGCAAGCAGGTCGCCAAGGACTACCTCGCGTACCCGGCGCTGGTCAGTGCCGCCACCGGGCACAAGGTCGGGTACGGCCGCGCGTACGCCAAGGCTGCGACCGCGACCGCGCTCGGCAACGTCATCCGCAACGTGTGGAGCAACGCAGTCATCTTCTGCGGTCACTTCCCGGACGGCGCGGAGAAGTTCACCAAGCAGGACATCGACAACGAGACGCAGGCGGAGTGGTACCTGCGCCAGATGCTCGGCAGCGCCAACTTCGACGCCGGATTTCCGCTGGCCTTCATGAGCGGGAATCTGTCGTACCAGATCGAGCACCACATCTTCCCCGATCTCCCCAGCAACCGGTACGCCGAGATCGCGGTACGTGTGCGCGCGCTCTGCGACAAGTACGACCTCCCGTACACCTCGGGTCCGTTCCCGGTGCAGTACGCGAAGGCGTGGCGGACCATCGCCAAGCTCTCGTTGCCGGACAAGTACCTGTCGGCGACCGCGGACGACGCACCCGAGACCGCTTCCGAACGCCGCTTCAAGCAGGGCCTGCCGGAAGGTGCGCGTCTGCAGGCGACGATCGACGAGACGACCGGCGCGCGCCGGGGACTCCGCTCGGCCATTGCGTCGCTCCGCTCCCGGCGGCGAGACCAGGGTTCGCTCCGCTCGCTTCGTTCCCGAATCGGTGTCGATACGTCGGCCGCCCGCTCCGACGAGCAGGCCGCCTGATCGGCGCAGGTCAGACGGCCGGCACACATCGAGACCAAGGCAGTGGCCCCGACAGGGGCATAATGAGGCGCAATGGCAATCACTGATATCAACGAGTACGCGCACCTGACCGACGCCGACGTGGAAGCACTCGGTGCCGAGCTCGACGCGCTCCGCCGTGAGATCGAGGCGGACCGCGGCATGCGCGACGTCCGGTATCTGCGGCGCACCATCTTGGCGCACCGTGCTCTCGAGGTCGCGGGCCGAGCGGCTCTCATGGGCAGCCGTTCCCGGCCGCTCTGGCTGCTGGGCACCGGAGCGCTCGCGCTGTCGAAGATCATCGAGAACATGGAGCTCGGGCACAATGTGATGCACGGGCAGTGGGACTGGATGAACGACCCGGAGGTCCACTCGACCACCTGGGAGTGGGACATGGTGTGCGCGGCGCCGCACTGGAAGCACTCCCACAACTACATCCATCACAAGTACACCAACGTCCTCGACATGGACCACGACGTCGGTTACAAGACGTTGCGGGTCACGCGGGACGAACCGTGGAAGCCCAAGCAGCTCCTCCAGCCGGTCACCAACATCCTCCTCGCGGCGCTGTTCGAGTGGGGCATCGGTTTGCACGACCTCGACATCAAGGACGCGATCTCGGGGAAGAAGCCCAAAGAGGTCGCGATCCCGCAGCTGAAGGTGTTCGCGCGCAAGGTCGGCAAGCAGTTGGCCAAGGACTATGTCCTGTTCCCCGCGCTGTCGGGACCGAATTTCAAGCACACGCTGACCGCGAACCTCAGTGCCAATCTGATCCGCAACGTGTGGGCCTACGTCGTCATCTTCTGTGGTCATTTCCCGGACGGCGCGGAGAAGTTCACCGCGGAGTCACTCGAGAACGAGACGCAGGGCCAGTGGTACCTGCGGCAGATGCTCGGTACGGCGAACTTCGACGCCGGGCCCGCGATGGCCTTCTTCAGCGGCAACCTGTGCTACCAGATCGAGCACCACCTGTACCCTGATCTGCCGAGCAACCGGTATGCCGAGATCGCGGTGCGGGTACGCGCTCTCTGCGACAAGTACGACCTTCCGTACACGACGGGATCGATTGTCGTGCAGTACCTTCAGACGCTGCGCACGATCAACAAGCTGGCCCTGCCCGACTCGTTCTTGCGCGACACCGCCGATGATGCCCCGGAAACCGCGTCGGAGCGGCGTTTCGCCGGGATGACCCCCCGCGCCGCCGGCCTCAAGACCGCGATCCGCGAGCTGCGCGCCCGGCGTCGCCGGCGGTAGCGCGCCACTCGGTCACTCCGGCGAACGGGGCTCCTCGGCCGCGTCGCCCTCGCCGCCGCTGACCGCCACCAGGAGGTGGCGCACGGCCATCGCGCGACGATACGAGTGGCCGGTCAGCTCGTCGAGCTTGCACTCGGGATCCGCCGGTGGGCCCAGATGTGTACAGCCGCGGGGACATTCCTCGATGGCGGCGTCCAGATCGTCGAAGGCGGCGACGATGTCGTCGGGTCCGACGTGCGCGAGTCCGAACGACCGGATGCCGGGTGTGTCGATGACCCAGCCACGCGGGCCGGCGTCGTCGGGCAGGGCCAACGCCACCGACTGGGTGGAGGTGTGCCGGCCCTTGCCGACTCCCGACACCACGCCGGTCGCCCGATATGCGTCCGGGACAAGACGATTGACCAGAGTGGACTTGCCGACCCCGGAGTGGCCGATGAACGCGGTGATCCGACCGCGCAACGTCGACAGGATCGCGTCGAGCGGGTCGTCGCGGCCCGCGCACACCACCGGCAGGTCGAGATCGGCGAAGGCCGCGGTGAATTCGGCGGGATCGGCGAGATCCGATTTCGTCAGGCACAGGATGGGGGACAGGCCGCCCACGTAGGCCGCGGCCAGTGCGCGTTCGACGAATCCGGTGCGCGGCGGCGGATCCGCCATGGCGGTCACGATGAGGAGCGCATCGGCGTTCGCCACGACGATCCGCTCGTAGGGGTCGGAGTCATCGGCGGTGCGGCGCAACACCGTTCGACGATCGGCCACCCGGACGATACGCGCCAGCGTGTCGGGCCGGCCGGACAGGTCGCCCACCAGCGACACGTCGTCGCCGACGACGATCGGGGTGCGACCCAGCTCTCGGGCGCGCATCGCGACGACGCGCCGATCCGGGTCGCCGTCGAGCACCACGCCCCAGCGACCGCGATCGACCGAGACCACCATGCCCTGCTCGGCGTCGTCGTGCGACGGTCGCGTCTTGGTGCGCGGTCGGGTGCCCTTCCCGGGACGGACCCGGACGTCGGATTCGTCGTAGCTCGCCGCGCGGCGACTCAACGGCGCGCCCGTCCTCGAGCGCTCATGCGCGCCCCAACATCTGCTGCCACATCCCCGGGAAGTCGGGCAGCGTCTTGCTCGTCGTCTCGATGTCGGCGACCACCACACCGGGTGTCACCAGGCCGACGATGGCTCCGGCGGTGGCCATCCGGTGGTCGGCGTAGGACTCCCAGGTTCCCCCGCGTAACGGGGAGCCGGCGGTGCCGGTGATGCGCAGTCCGTCGCCGGTTTCGACGCATGTCCCACCCAGGCGGGTGATCTCGGTGGTGAGCGCGGCGAGCCGGTCGGTCTCGTGGCCGCGGAGATGGGCGATCCCGGACAGTACCGACTCCCCGTCGGCGAGCGCGCACAGCGCGGCGATGGTGGGGGTGAGCTCGCCGATGTCCCGGAGGTCGAGGTCGACGGCCTTGAGTACCGCGGGTCCGCGAACCGACAGCGTGCCGTCGAGATGCTCGACGGCGCAACCCATCGCGGCGAGGACGTCCGCGATCCGCGCACCGGGCTGGGTGGTCACGGCGGGCCAGTACGGCACCCGCACGGTACCGCCGGTGACGGCTGCCGCGGCGAGGAACGCGGCCGCGTTCGACAGGTCGGGCTCGACCGTCCAGTCGACGGCCGCGATCGGCCCGGGAGCAACGCGCCAGACATTCGGTTCGGAGGTGTCGACGACGACGCCGGCCGTCGCCAGCATCTCCACGGTCATGTCGATGTGCGGGGTCGACGGGACGGCCGCGCCGACGTGCCGGACGACGACGCCGGCCTCGAACCGGGCCGCCGACAACAGGAGCCCCGACACGAATTGCGATGACCCGGATGCGTCGATGGTGACCTCGCCGCCGGGCACGGTGCCGGTGGCGTCGATGGTGAACGGCAATCGATCGCCGTCGACGGCGACACCCAGCCCGCGCAACGCGTCGAGGATGGTGGTCTGCGGCCGTTCGCGCGCGTGGGGATCGCCGTCGAAGACCACGCGCCCGGTGGCCAGGGCCGCGGCCGGCGGCAGGAACCGCATCACGGTCCCGGCGAGGCCGCAGTCGATCGCGGCACCCCGCAGGGGTCCGGGCACGATCGAGACCGTGGTCTCGCTCGCGGGGTCGATGCGGATCTCGGCGCCCAGGGCCTCGAGCGCGGCGAGCATCAGGTTCGTGTCGCGGCTCCGGAGGGTTCCACGGACGGTCGACGGCCCCTCGGCGAGGGCGGCGAGGACGAGAGCGCGGTTGGTGATCGACTTGGAACCCGGCAACTCCACGGTTGCATCCAGGCCGCCTCCGGCGGTTGCATCCAAGCCACCCTCGGTGATCGTCGGCGCGTTCCAGGAACTCATGGCGTCCAGTCTGTCATGGGGTGCTCACGTTCCCCGCCGCCGATGGGCCGTCCACGGCGGTGGGTTCCCGATCTATCGCGTGTCTTTGCGCAGCGGGTGATCGGCGGGGATCTGGACGACGATCAGGGTCCGGCCGTCGGGATCGGTCGCGTGCATCTCGATGAGACCCCACGGCTCGGTGCGCGGCTCGCGGGTCACGGGAACGCCGCGGTCGCGGAACTCGTCGGCGACGGCCTCGGCGTCCCGGACCTGAAGCCAGAGAACCGAATCGCTGGACGGGGCCGGCTCGTCGGTCTTCATGTGCGACGAGATCTCGATAAGCCCGTTGCCGGCGAAGAACACGACACCACCCGGATACTCGCGGTGGACCGGCAGACCGAGCCGCTCGCGGTAGAACGACTGCAGGCGTTCGGGATCGGCCGAGAGCAGGAGCACCCGGCTGGCCAGGACCTCCATCTATTGCCCCTCGGTGGTGCCGGCGGAGCCGCCCAGGGCGTGTCCGCGGTTGAGGTCGCTCCCGTGGCTCGCGGCCTCGTACGCGGCCCGTTCGCGGGCCAGCCGTTCCGTCTCGCCGATGGGCGTCGAATCGCCGAACGCGAACGCGGAATCGTGCGGCCACTCGTGCGGGAGGTCGGGGTCGACGATGCGCCCGTCGTCGTCGATCGGCTCGGGATAAGAACTGGGGGACATGGGTTCCACGATAGGCCGAACCGGGCGCGGTGCGCGGGATTCGGGAGCGGCCCGACCGTTGCGCGATCGTGCGGTCGTCGCAGTACAACCGCAAGATCAGCGGCCTAGCGTTGTCGTGGTCGGGCTACCGCACGATCACCGGGAGGGAATCATGACCAGCATCGAGCACCGGACCGAGCACCGAGACTTCGCCGAACCCGACGAGGTACGCACCTTCGGGCACGGGCAGGTGGAGCTACTCACCGTTGGGACGTCGGACATCGGCCGGCTGACCCTGGAGCCCGGCTGGCGATGGTCGGTCGACGTCAAACCGATCGCCGGTACCGAACTGTGTGAGGCACCGCATTTCCAGTATCACGTCTCCGGGGTCCTGCACATCGTGATGGCCGACGGCACCGAGTTCGACGCCGGGCCGGGATCGATCACGTCCCTGCCGTCCGGCCACGACGCCTGGGTGGTCGGCGACGAACCCGTGGTGCTCGTGGACTTCTACGGCGCCAGCAACTACGCCAAACAGCAGACCGGGTGACGGCCGACCACGGTCCGAACCGAGCCCGTCACGAACCGCGCCGCGAGAACCCGCCCGAGGTGTAGCCGTCCCAGGTGTCGAAGAGCCGCAACACCTTCGGGTCGCCGAGGCTCTTGATGTGATCGGCCAGGTCCTTGGGCGTGGCCGGATTGGTGACGATGAACGGGTGCAGCGACGAGTCGTGGTCGGCCAGGTAGCGAAGCGTGTCGGGCGGGGTGTCGGGGTCGGCGGCCGCCAACGCGTCACGCGGGTCGAAGGCGGCGGCGCGGACGCCGTCGGCGCCGGAGAGGTCGGTTGAACCGTCGGGTGCACCGACCACCGCGATGTCGCCGGTGTTGTGGTAGTCGACCGGATCGGCGGAGACGCTGCGCGTGTTCAGCAGGAGGTTCAACACGATCGCGGTGAGCGCACCCGCGGAGATCCCCGAATGGAAGATGGTCTGGAACCAGTCGGGGAACTGGGCGTAGAGATCCAGGACCACGTTGACCGGCGCCTCGCCGAGTTCGCGGTCGGTGTAGTAGATCTTGGCCTCGGTCAGCATGGCGACACCGACCGAGATCGCGACGACCAGGATGTTCGTGTTGTTCAGCTTCGCCTTCGCGAGCGTCCGGATGCCGCTGGCCGCGACCATGCCGAACAGGGCGACGCCGGCGCCGCCGAGTACCGGCAGCGGTATGCCCTCGACGACGGCGGCCATCTTGGGCAGCAGGCCGAGAACGACCAGGATCACCCCGGCGCAGGTCGCGACGTGTCGCGTCTTGACCCCGGTGATCGCGACGAGGCCGACGTTCTGCGCGAAGGCCGTGTAGGGGAACGTGTTGAACACGCCGCCGAGTGCGGTGCCCAGGCCGTCGGCGCGCATCCCGTCGGCCAGCTTGCGCGGGGTGATCTTCTTGTCGACGATCTCGCCGACGGCGACGATGTCGCCGGTGGTTTCGGTCATGATCACGACGCCGACGATGATCATCGAGATGATGGCGCTGACCTCGAAGGTGGGTGCGCCGAACTGGAACGGCTGCGGGATGCCGACCCACGGGTACTCGCCGACCTGATCCCAGTGCGTCATGCCGAACGGGATCGCGATCAGGGTGCCGACCGCCAGGCCGAGCAGGATCGACACCCGGCGGATCGCCGCGGGGGCGAATCGTTCGATGCCGATGATGACGGCCAGGGTGAGGAATCCGAAGGCGATGTTCTTCGGGTCGCCGAAGTCGGGGCCCGCGGCGGTGCCGCCGCCGAACCAGCCGGCCGCCACCCGCATCAGGGACACCCCGATGATGAGGATGATCGTCCCGGTGACCAGCGGCGGGAAGAAGCGGATCAGTCTCCCGACGATCGGTGCGACGGCGATCATGAACAACCCGCACGCGATGACCGACCCGTAGATGGCGGTGATGCCGTACGAGGTCCCGATGGTGATCATCGGGCCGACCGCGGCGAAGGTGACGCCCTGCATCAGCGGGAGTCGGACCCCGAACCGCCAGAACCCCACGGCCTGCAAGATTGTCGCGATGCCCGCCACGAACAGGTCCGCCATGATCAGGTGGACGATGTCACCCTGCTCGAGTTGGCCGGCGCCGACCATCGCGCCGCCGACGATGAGGGGTACCGCGACGGCCCCGGCGTACATGGCCAGGACGTGCTGGAGGCCGAGCGGGAACAGCTTGATGAACGGCGGGATCTCGTCCACCGGATGTGCGGCGGACGTTCCGTTCTTGACGACATCGAGAACCGACATGGTCGTCAGTTCTACGGTTCGCACGTTTCCGCGAAGGCGCGAGCGTGTATCCGCGACGTTTCCGCCAAGATATATCCGTGATGGCCACCGCCTCCCGCCGCAGCGCGGGAATCCTGCTCTATCGCCGGACGACGTCGGCCGACGGTGCCGCTGCCGTCGAAGTTCTCCTCGTGTTCCCCGGGGGTCCGATCTGGGCGCGTAAACCGGACGCGGGGTCGTGGTCGGTGCCCAAGGGGCTCGTCGAACCGGGCGAGGACGAGTGGGCCGCCGCGCGACGCGAGTACGCCGAGGAGATCGGGAGCCCGGTGCCCGACGCCCCGCCGATCGAACTCGGCGAGGTCAGATTGAAGAGCGGCAAGCGGGTGGTCGGATTCGCCGTGGAAGGCGACCTCGACGTCGTGTCGGTCGTCAGCAACACCTTCGAGCTGATGTGGCCGCCGCGGTCGGGGCGGATGCAGGCGTTCCCCGAGATCGACCGCGCCGAATGGTGTTCCGTCGATCTCGCGCGGACCCGGCTCAACCCCGCTCAGGTTCCCTTCGTCGACCGTCTGCTCGAGGCGCTGGGGTCCGCGGACCCGGCGTCACCGAGGAGGTAGGTGCGCGTCAGGTCTCGCCACAGCGGGAGATGCGGGTCGGTCAGCGGGTCGCGCCGGTCGATGAGGTAGGTGGTCGCCGCACCGCGCATGCTCGTCAGGAGCAGCGGGTAGAGGGCGGCGTAGCGCGGCGACGCGGTCAACTCGGGACCGAGGAACCCGGCGACCGCGCGCCGGACGGTCTGGCCGATCTCGCGTTCGGTGGGGAGCAGGGCCGTCCGCAGATTGGCATTGGTCCGTGCCGCGACCCACAACTCCATCGACGCGACGAAGTACGGCTGGTGGAACGTCGACCAGCCGACATCGGTGGCCAGCGCGATGCGCTCGACCGGATCGGCCGGCCACTCGACGTGGCTGGGCAGTTCGGCGATGCGGGTGCGGGCGAGGTGTCCGACGGCCGCCATCAGCAGGACGTCCCGCGACGGGTAGTGGTGCAACAACCGGCCCCGGCTCACGCCCGCCTCGTTCTGGATGGCGACCGTACTCGAGGCGGCGTATCCGCGATCGACGAGGACTCGGATCGCGGCATCGAGAATGCGGGTCTGCGTGACCCCGCTGCGTTGCTGCCGCGCGCGCGGGGCGCCGGGAGAGGTGGTCACACGAGGATCGTAGTTCGGCGCGGCGCGGATGACCCGCGGCCTCACACGTCGAGGATGTGCGGGAGGCCCGCGCGGTAGCGATCGCGGTCGATCTGTTTCAGCGGCTCGAGCATCGGCAGCTCCCAGAGCGGGAAGACGGTCGCCGCGCGGGCGGGGCTGTCGGCCGCGGCGATGATCGCGTTGGTCACTCGACGGCCGGATTCGTTGGCGCCCTCCATCGTCGCGAGATCGATGTTGCTCCGGACATGGTCGCCGCCGATGAACAGATTCGGAATCGACGTGTAGGCGTTCGGCCGGTTCTTGTACGAGCCGGCGGTGTTGACCATGAGCGGTGTGGCGTTGGCGATGGACGGCGACCAGGTGATCCCGGGGTCGAGGGACCAGGTGACGATCTCCTCCGAACGCAGGAGCTTCCGGGCCCCCGAGTTCATCGCTCGGCTCATCTGGGCCCACACTTCCCGCGCGATCTCTTGCCGGGTGCACTGTTTGGCGGGTTTGCCGTAGAGGATGCCTGGCTTCTCCCACTCCGAGATGTCAATGGACAGACAATCTTTCACCCGGCCGTCACCGTAGGTGCGCGCGAAGTCGACGTTCCAGGGGCGGGCCTGGAACAGGCCGGTCAGAGCCCAGGGGGTACCCAGCGCGGCGATGTGGCTCGGCGGCATGTCGGCGCGCCGGGACAGGAAGTACTGGATGCCGACCATCCAGTCGTCCTTGAGAGCGTGGATACCGGCCAGCGACGGGTCGGCCGTGACCAACTCGGGCGACAACAACGGACGGAGGCGATCGATGGGCATCGCGGCGACATACCAATCGGCATCGACCGGAGCGCCGGAGGTGAGTTGCGCTCCACTGATCCGGCCGCGCGCCAGATTCAGTCGCGCCAGGCCGGTCCCCATCTCGAAGCGGACGCCGCGACCGCGGAGGTGGGCCACCCACGGGTCGATCCACGCATGATTGGTGGGGCGGTTGAGGATTCGGTCGACGCCGCCGTGTACGAGCCCGGCGTCGTATCCGCTGATCAATCCGGTCGCCGACGTGGCCAGTGCCAGTCCGATCTGGCCGATCGTCCGTGCCGAGGCGGTGTCGGGTTTGGCGGCGACAAGCGCTCGCGTGAGGGCGCCCACGAGATATCGCTGATACGCCCGTGACTTGCCCTTGGACTTCACGAACTGCATCCAGGACTGATTCTCCCACTGGCCGATTCGACGCTCGGTGCAACTGGTCGCGATGATCAGCTCGCGGGTGACGAAGAACGCGAGTTCGGGAGGCGGCACATCGACGACGAACTTGAGTCCGGTCATGAACGCGTTGCGCAGGTTGTCCAGCGTCACGATCTCGTTCGCGTGCTGGACGAAACCCATGATCGATGCCGGAGCGGTGGTCGGGGCATACCCGGCGTCGTCGAAGGCGATGACCGCCGACTCGACGTCGATGAGGTGACGGTCACGAACGTTGCTGTTGTTGACGGGGATTCGCTCCATGGTGTCCGGCACGTGCTGGTAGCAACCCGGGAAGAACCGGAAACCGTGCTCGCCGGGGAGTGCGAGGCGACCCCCCGTGCGGGGCCGGGGACGTCGTGGCTGTAGGCCTTGCCGCCGAGGCGCGACGGCTCGTAGACCGTGACCCCGAAGCCGCGCTCGACGAGTTCGTGCGCGGCGGACAAGCCGGCCATCCCGCCGCCGAAGATCGCGACGTCGCGTCCGCGGCCGGTGCCGTGTCGTGGCACCGCACGCGCAGAGGGAACCGTGACGCCCGGTAGGGCCACTGCGGTACCGGCCAGGACTGCGGCGGCAGCCGATCCGCGCAGCATGGACCGCCGCGGAAAGCTGTTCGGCGAGTTGCTGTTCGAAGTGGAAGTGGCGTCCGACATCCCCATGACCCCTTTGTCGACGACTGTCCGCGACGGTAGAGAACAGTCAGCGTTGACTTATCTGCTGTGATGTCTACCACAGCGTCAAAGTGGGTCGGACGGTTTTGGTGAATCGTCTCACGGGGTGCTCCGACGCGCCCCGCGGCTGACTACGACGGTTCGCGGCCGATGAGGGTGCGTTGGCGAAAGTACTCGTGCAAACCGTCGAAAACGGCATCCGAGACCGACAGCGTGTGTTCGTCGTCGCCGATGAGGAAGAGGCCGCGCAACACGACATCGAGGCCCGGCGCTTCCGGAGCGTCGTAGCGGTCGTCTTCGATGTCGGCTTCGTGGATGATCTCTGCGATCGCCCACAGGACCTGGTCGCCCACCTCACGACGGCCCCGCCGGTTCGGTCTCGAGGAGTCGGTCGGCCAGTGTGCGAAGTGCTTGTCGGGCGGTCTCGCGCGACTCTGTCGGAAAGTGGTCCCGTCGGGTGATCTCACGGAACCTGCGACGTAGGACGCCGAGCTGTTTCGCGGGGTCGGCATGGTCGTCCGCCTGCTGCGCCTCGTCGACTATGTCCGCGTACTCGGCTCCGCGGGCCGACTGGAGTTCGGCGCGGATGCGTTCGAACTCGGCCGGGTTGGTGGGCGCGGCCGACCAGACCTCGTGGTTGCATCTGCTGGGAGCCGCACGATCGCGGCGACGTGGGCACGTTGGTGCGTGGTGGAAGGGGTGCGAGTGGCGATGTCGGAGAGATCCGGTCGACCCGGGAGTTCGGATGCGTCGAGACGTGCGGACGGTCCGCCGGAGGCCGAAGGGTCGGCGGCCGTCGAGTCGGGTGACCACGTCGACCCGACCGCGGGGGTCTCGCTGCGGACCGCGACCCGCGCGTGGTTCCTGATCTCGCTGCAGACCTTCGGGGGTCCCGCGGGTCAGATAGCGGTGATGCAGCGAGCACTGGTCGACGACCGGCGCTGGATCGGCCAGCGCCGGTTTCTCCACGCCCTCAACTACTGCATGCTGCTGCCCGGGCCCGAAGCCCAGCAATTGGCCATCTACGTGGGTTGGCTGCTCAACGGAACCGCCGGTGGGCTGATCGCGGGCATCCTGTTCGTCCTGCCCGGGGTGATCGCGATACTCGGGCTGTCGGCGATCTACGTCGCCTTCGGCGCGACGACCATCGTGGCGGCCCTGTTCGCCGGCATCGGCCCCGCGGTGCTCGCCATCGTCGCCCAGGCGGTCACGCGGGTGAGCAAACGGGCGCTCACCGGGCCGGTGCAGATCGCGATCGCGGTCGCTGCGTTCATCGCCCTGGCGGTCTTCGCTGTCCCATTCCCGATGGTCATCGCTGTGGCCGGCGTCCTGGGCTGGCTGACCGGCCGCCGTGTCGTCGCTGCCCAGAAGGAGGTCGCCGACGACGGGCCCGCGCCGATCATCGCCGACGACGCGATCCACACGGCATCCCCGAGCTGGCGTCGCGCCGGGTTGGTGCTCGGTGTCGGTGCGCTGGCCTGGATCATCCCGATGGGCATCGTCGTGGCGACCACGGGGACGGGCAGTGTGTTCACCCAGCAGGGCACGTTCTTCACGTGGACCGCCCTCATCACCTTCGGCGGCGCCTACGCCGTCCTGGCCTACATCGCCCAGCAGGCGGTCGAGGTCTACGGCTGGGTCACGCCGGGTGAGATGGTGCGCGGACTCGGACTCGCCGAGACGACCCCCGGCCCTCTCATCATGGTCGTCCAGTTCGTCGCGTTCCTCGGCGCCTATCGCGATCCGGGCGGTCTCGACCCCTGGGTCGCGGCGACCATCGGCGCACTCCTGACCACCTGGGTCACGTTCGTGCCGAGTTTCGTGTTCATCTTCCTCGGCGCGCCGTTCATCGAGAAGCTCCGCAACAACCGGCATCTGACGTCCGCGCTGAACGGCGTCACCGCCGCGGTGGTCGGCGTGATCGCCAATCTCGCACTGTATTTCGCACTGCACACGCTGTTCCGGGACACCACGGTCGTCACCGCCGGGCCGTTGCACCTCGCGGTCCCGCATCTCGACACCCTGCGTCCGTTGGCCGTGGTGATCACCGTGATCGCCTTCGTCCTGATCTATCCGCTCAAGCAGTCGGTGCTCCGGACCCTCGGCATCTGCGCGGTGCTCGGCCTGCTCGCCGCCGCCGTCGGCCTGCCCCTGACCTGAACGACCCTGACCTGAACGACCCTGACCTGAACGACCCTGACCTGAACGGGTGTCGTCAGGGCACGAGGAACGGGCGGATCCAGTCGGGCGAGACATCACGGGCGACGCCGGCCGCGGTCTCCTCGTCGACGTCGACGAGAGGGTAGTGCTCGGCGCCCGCCGCGGTGGCGAGGATGAGTGTGGTGACGCCCGCCCGGCGCTGGAAGAGCGACGTACGGCTGGCCCAGCCGATCACACCGTCCCGGTCGACGACGATGCGTTGCCGCGCGACGCTCGGCGGTGCGATGACCACCGAGCGAGAGGTCAGCCGATGCCCGAGGTGCCGGGCGCGGACGACACCGAGCGCGGTCGAGCCGAGAACGGCGACGACCCCCACCGCCAGCCATGGTGTCGGGAGGGCGTGCGTGAGTATCGCGACGCAGATGACGATGAACACCACTGCGCCGGACAGGAATCCGCGGTTGATCCGACGTCGCCCGGCGGTGACGCCGTGTCCGACGAGCGGCGTGGTGAGCTCGGTGCGTTCGTCGGTGACCAGACCGGCCACCCGCATCGCCTCGTCGATCGGTGCCGGTGGCAGCAGAAGCGGGTGCTTGGTGCTGCCGGTGGCGATCGCCTGCAGGCGAGCGCCTTTGAGTGGGCGCATGAGGACCGGCTCGGTGAGGTGACTGCCGCGGATGCGCCGTTCGTCGAAGCTGATCGCGTTGGTGGTCAGCAGTCCGCGTTCGGTGCGCAGGGTCCCGTCGGGGGAGCGGAGGAGCCGGAAGTTCCAGTAATTCAGGACGTACCCCAGAACGGACAGGATGCCGCCGACGACGATCACGAGCAGACAGGCACCCAGCACGACGAGTCCGATCGCGGTCTCGCGGATGGAGTCGACGGCGTCGCGCGCGAATCCGATCCCCTCCGTGAAAACCCCGGCGTCGTTGGCGATCTGCGCGGCGAGGCCGGCGGCGCCCGCGGCCAGTGCGAGCCCGGCGACGGAGAAGGGGGAGTAGCGCAGCCACGAGGTCTGGAACCGTGCCAGGACCGTGGGGTCCTCGGCCGCCACCGGGGCGGTCGGGTCGTCGGGGTCGGTGCCGGCGGGCGCCGACGGTCCCCGCAGGATGCGCGTGGCCATCAGATTGTCGTGCAGCGCCCGCGCCTCGTCGACGGTGAGTGCGGTGAGGACGACCGCCGACGACTCGTCGTCCCCTCCGGTGCCGATCTTGACCTTCTGCAGTTTCAGCACGCGGTGAACCGGGGACGCGGTGAGGTCGACGCTGCGGATGCGGTCCCGGCGCGCGGTCGCGACCTTGCGTGTGACGAGCCCGCTGCGCACCCGGACGTGCTCATCGGTGACCTGGTAGCGCGTGGTCAGCCAGGGCACCACCGTCACGAAGGGCACGATGACCGCGGTGGCGATCAGGGTGAACAGCGGCGCGCCCGAGCCGGCGAAGACCAGCGCGATCACGACCGGGATCAGTGAGGGCAGGAGCTCGACGGGTTTGACGGCCATCATCCACGGCGACAACCGGTGCCAGTCCTCCGGCCCGTCGACGGCGAACGGCTCAGGTCGCGTCATCGGTGAAAGCCTGTGTGCGGATGGTCAGATCGGCGGCGGTCGTCCGTGCGACCTCCGCGTCGAGACCGGCGATGTGGATCGTCCCGGCCGACGACGCCGTGGTCACGGTGAGGGTCGCCAGCCCGAGGAACTGTTCGATCGGCCCGGCCTCGGTGTCGACCACCTGGATCCGGGCGATCGGGATGATCACGCGGTGCCGGACGAACCAGCCCGATTGCGAGTACACCGCGTCGTCGCTGACCTCCCAGCGGTGAAAGCGGTAACGCCACTGCGGGACAATCGCGACCCAGGCGACGGTCACGACGACCACCGCGACCGCGGCGAGCACCGCGATCCATCGCGTCTGGTCGACGACGACGGCCACCACGACGGCGGCGACCACGCCCAGGACCCCGAGGACGAGCGGGCCGATGCGCCACAGGGTCTTGGCGCGTGGATCGACACTGTTGACCGGGTCACGCAGGGTGGGGTGCACCGGCACGGTCGGATCAGATGAGGGCTCCATTGCCGCCAGTCTAGGGGTGGATTCCCCGATGCTAGGTGACGGTGATGCCGCCGTCGACGGGCAGCGTCTGGCCGGTGACGTATCCGGCTGCGGCCGAGGACAACCAGATCGCGGTGGCAGCGAGTTCCTCGCCGTGTCCGGTCCGGCCGAGGAGTACCCGGGGCATCTGGGAGTCGAGATATCCCGGTTGGTAGGTGTCGGTCATCTCGCTCTCGAAGAATCCGGGGGCGATGGCGTTGACGCGAATGCCCTTGCGCGCGCCCCATTGCTGGGCCAGGTCGCGGGTGAGGCCGATGACGCCGGCCTTGCTCGCGGCGTACGCCGCCTGCGGCAGCCCGGCGGTGGTGATGCCGAGGATCGACGAGATGTTGATGATCGAGCTACCCGGTTGCATCACCCGCCCGCAGGCCTGGGCCATCCAGTAGGAGCCGTTCAGGTTGACGTCGATGACGCCGCGGAACTGTTCGGGGGTCTCGCGGGTCGCCGGGTACGCGGTCCCGACGCCGGCGTTGTTGATGAGCACGTCGACCTTGCCGAAGGTCTCCATCGCGGCGTCGACGACCCGCTGACACTGCTCGGGGTCGGCGACATCTGCGGGGACCACCAGCGCCTTGCGGCCGAGTTCCTCGACGGCGGCAGCGGTGTCGGCGAGCTTCTCCGCCCGGCGCGCGGCGAGTACGACATCCGCGCCCGCCTCGGCGAAACCGCGGGCGAACGAGACCCCCAGCCCGGACGAGGCACCGGTCACGATGACCACCTTGCCGGTGGTGTCGAACAGATCCATCACGGACATCGTTGTCTCCCTTGAGTACTCAGCACGGTGACCGACGCGGGGCGCCGGTCGAGTCGGAATCGGCGTCAGAACCAGGACGGTTCTACGTCGAGGGTGGTGCGGTCGAGTGCGGTCAGCAGATCGAGCTGTGGGCCGGTCTTGGGTAGTTCATACCGGAAGAAATACTGTGCCGCAGCGCGTTTGCCGTCGTAGAAGTCACCGGTCCGGCCGTCGGCGGCGAGGAGTTGTTCGAGCCAGATCCAGGCGATCACGATGTGGCCAGCCGTCTCCAGGTAGATCGTGGCGTTGGCCAGCGACAGCTTCGGGTCGCCCGCCGACCAGATGTGCGCGGTCACCTTCACCAGCCGGTCCACCACCGCGTGCAGCGTGTCGGCAAGGGTGTCGAGTCCGTCGACAGTCCGTGCGCGGGCGACGGTGGCCTCGATCGTCTCGGCCAGCGCGGCGAGACCGGCCCCGCCCTGCATGATCACCTTGCGCCCGAGCAGGTCCAAGCCGTGGATGCCGTGGGCGCCTTCGTGGATCGGGTTGAGCCGGTTGTCCCGGTAGTACTGCTCGACGTCGAACTCGCGGGTGTAACCGTATCCGCCGTGGACCTGGATCGCGAGGCTGTTCGCCTCGAGACACCACTGGGAGGGCCAGCTCTTCGCGATCGGGGTGAGCACCTCGAGCAACAGGTTCAACCGGTCGCGTTCGGCGGGGTCGGTCGTGGTGGCTGCTTCGTCGACGAGGGTGCTGCAGTACAACCCGAACGCGAGAGAGCCTTCGACGTAGGACTTCTGGGCGAGCAGCATGCGACGCACGTCGGCGTGTTCGATGATCGGGACCGGTTTGGTCGACGGGTCCTTGTGGTCGACGGGTCGGCCCTGCGTACGCACCTTCGAGTAGTCGAGCGAGGCCCGGTACCCGGCGTAACCCAGTGCGGTGGCGAGGAATCCGACGCCGATGCGCGCTTCGTTCATCATGTGGAACATGTAGGACAGGCCGCGGTGTTCGTCGCCGACGAGGTAGCCGACAGCGCCGGGAGCGGAGCGAGCGGGCTGATCGTCCACAGCGCCGGGAGCGGAGCGAGCGGGCTGATCGTCCACAGCGCCGGGAGCGGAGCGAGCGGGCTGATCGTCCACAGCGCCGGGAGCCGTCTGGGTGGAGTCGGCGGGGAAGGTGCCATCGCCGAAGTTGAGCAGGGTGTTGGTGGTGGCGCGGTTGCCCATCTTGTGGTTGAGGCCGACGAGCGCGACGTCGTTGCGTGTTCCGTCGGCGAGGTACTTGGGCACGATGAACAGCGAGATGCCCTTGACGCCGGGGCCGCCGCCGGGGATCTTCGCCAGGACGAGATGGACGATGTTCTCGGTGAGTTCGTGGTCTCCGCCCGAGATCCACATCTTGGTGCCGGTGATGCGGTAGGTGCCGTCGCCGGCGGGTTCGGCCTTGGTGGTGATGTCGGCCAGCGACGAGCCGGCCTGTGGCTCGGACAGGCACATCGTGCCGGAGAAGCGGCCTTCGACGAGGGGACGGACCCAGGTGTCGCGCTGCTCGGGGGTGGCGTACTCGGCCAGCAGGTTCGCGTTGCCGACGGTGAGGAAGTTGTACGACGACATCGCGGCGTTGGCGGCCTGGAACCACACGGCGGAGGCCTGGCGGATGACGGTGGGCAGTTGCATGCCGCCGAGTTCGTCGTCGAAGGAGGCCGAGATGAGACCGGCCTTGCGGTACTCGGTGAGGCCGGCGACGATCTCGTCGGGCAGGACGACCTTGCCGTCGTCACCGATGTAGGGCTCGTTGGCGTCGCCGATCTTGTTGGCGGGTGCGAAGCACTTCATCGCGATGTCGGCGCTGAGTTCGAGCACGGCGTCGAAGGTCTCCCGTGAGTGTGCCGAGAAGCGTTCCCGCGAGGTCAGCGTCTCGACATCGAGCCATTCGTAGAGCAGGAACTCGAGGTCCCGCCGGGACATGGGTGTGGTCATCGCACTTCCTCGTCGTTCAGGTGGGCGGACGCTGGTACGCGGATGTCCGTCGCCCGTCCATCATGCCCCGGCATCAGGGCTCGCCCCGACCCGGGTTTCGCCAGTGGGTTGTCCCGAGCGGCGACACGGCCGGCGTGGTCAGACGTCGATACCGAATTCCTTGATCTTGCGATAGATCGTCGCGCGCGAGATGCCCAGCGCGTGGGCGGCGGCGAGTTTGTTGTGGCCGTTCTCCTCGAGACTGCGCACGATGGCGTCGCGTTCGAGGGCCTCGATGCGGGTGAGGGTGTGACGGCTCTGCGCCCGATACGTCGGGGGCAGTTGCGTGACGGTGATCGTCCCGGAACGGTGGTGGGTGACCACGTCGCGCAGGGCCTGACGCAGTTCGGCGACGTTGCCCGGCCAGGTGTATTTGCTGAGCTGGCGCATCGCGTCCGGCGCCACCGGCAGTTCCTTGCCGCGGGTGAGCTGGCGCAGGATCGCGGGCACCAGGACCTGTAGATCTTCGATGCGGTGCCGGAGGGGTGGCACCTCGACGGTGTGGGAGAAGAACGGAAGCAGCGTCGCGCCGAGCGCTGGCAGTGTGTCGACGGTGCTCAGGGTGATGCCGAGCCAGCCCGCGTGTTCGCGACCCTGCAGCACGTCGGCGACGTCGAACAACATGTCGTCGTCGAACTCGTCGATGTCGCGCAGGATGATCGCGAAGTCGTCGCGTTCGATCTCGGCGGTGAAGGTGTCGAGGGTGTCGGCGTCGGAGAAGTCCTCGGCGGAGAAGACGCGGATGGTGCCGCGGCGGTACTGGCCGGCGGCCGCACGCAACACCGCGGCCCGGCCGCTCCCGCGTTCGCCCGATACCGCGATCCATCGGCCCGCGCCGACATGTTGGGCGATGCGATGACAACACTCCCGCCACGACGAACTGCGGCCGACGATGCCGGGCAGCGTCGCCGCGGCCGTCGGACGGCGTCGCGGTTCCGGAGCCGGACCGGGATCCATCAGGTGTACGTGGAAGACCGCGATGCCGGCGTCGGTGTCGGAGAACTCGACGACCGGCGCGAGTCGGACCGCGCGTCCGCTGGGCAGGGTGTTGACCCGGCGGGTCGACGAATTGTCCAGGGTCTGGTCCACGGCGTGCTCGAGCATCGACACCTGGTCTTGCGGATCGATGCTCTGGCGCAGTCGCCGGTTCATCAGCACGACGTCGGCGGCCAGCGCCAGGACCATCATCTGCGGCGCACGGCGGCAGGTGGCGAGATACGCTGCGAGCAGCCGGGATTCGCGCTCGCTGGCGTTCGTCAGCATCTGCTGCTCGATCTGGACGGTGGCCGACTTGGCCAGGGAGAGCAGCAGTGAACCCCCCTCCTCCACCCATCCGGTGAGATCGAGTGCGCCGACGATGCCGCCGGAGAAGGGGTTTCGGATCGGGACACCGGCACAGCTGAGCTGAGCGAGGCAGCCGGCGTAGTGCTCGGCGCCGGTGACGAGTGTGGCCTGCCGGGTCTCGAGTGCGGTGCCGATCCCGTTGGTGCCGGCGTGTTCTTCGCTGTAGCTGTACCCGGGAGCCAGGGAGACGGCATCGAGTTGGCCGAGGAGTTCCCGGCTGCCGGTGGCGCGCGACAGGACCACGCCGTCGGGGGAGGTGAGGATGATGCTCACCGGTTCCGCCGAGAGGTCGACGGCGAGCTGGTCGAGCACCGGACGGGCCGCGCTCATCAACGGGCTGTCCGTGTTCGGTTCGCGGACGAAGGGGAGTTCGAGTCGGTCCGCCTGCACCTTGAACGACCGCGACCGTCTCCACGAGGTGGAGATCGCGTCGCGGACGGTGCCGCCGAAACGGTCGTCGGCTACGCCGTCGTCGCTGAGGAAACGTTCGCGCGCCCGCGCGACGTAAGCGATCGAATTCCGGGCCTGGGCTGAGGGCTGATGATTCACCGGGGTAGACAACTCCCTACTGTGATGTACGTCTCACATCATCAGCAGTGTACAGAACAACGGGCTGGTGGCGGGGGTGGGTCGAGCCGGACGAAACGGACCGTGCTGACCCGCCGGGATCCGCCTGTCGGGACGGCTCGGCGGTGGGCCGGCCGCGATCGACGCCGAGAACGAATTCCGATCGCGACCGGCCCCCGTCACCGTCGTGCGGTGACGTCCCCGCCGGGGTCGATGGCCACCGGCCGGTGTGGGCCGGCCGGTGGCGGCCTGATGAAGGCCGGCCTAGTAGATGTTGGAGGGTCGGACCATGCCCTCGGCGAGGTCGCCGAAGCCGGGCGCCTCGATGGCGCCCGGGTGGGTGAGGACCTCTTCGACCACAGCCGTCTCGGTGGTGATCAGCAGGGCGGCGATGGACGCGGCACTCTCCAGTGCCGCCTTGGTGACCTTCGCCGGGTCGATGACACCTTCGTCGAACATGTCGCCGTAGCCACCGGTCATCGCGTTGAAACCGTGCCCCAGCGGCAGGCCGCTCACGACCCGGACCACCTCGTCGCCGTCGAACCCGGCGTTGGTGGCGATCCAGAAGAGCGGCTCGGCCATCGATCGACGCACGACGTCGATGCCGACGCCCTCGTCACCGGACACCTCGGCGAGCGACTCGAGCGCCCGATGTGCCTGCGCAAGAGCCGTTCCGCCGCCGGAGACGATGCCGTCCTCGACCGCCGCGCGTGTCGCTGCCAGCGCGTCCTCGACGCGGAGCATGCGCTCCTTGAGTTCGACGCTGGTGACCCCGCCGACCCGGATCACGGCCACCCGGCCGGTCAGCCGCGCGATCCGCAGTTCGAGGCTGTCGCGGTCGGCGTCGATGCGGGCGCGGGCATGCTGGGCCTCGAGTTGCGCCACCCGCGCGTCGACGAGACCCTGGTCGCCACGCGCGCCGACGATCGTCGTCGCATCTTCGGTGATGGTCACCCGGTCGCACTTGCCGAGCTGCTCGACGGAGACCTCCGACAGTTCCAGCCCGGTGTCCTTCGCGATCACCTGACCGCCCAGGGCGACGGCGAGATCCTCGAGTTCGGCCACCCGCCGATGTCCGAAGCCCGGGGCCCGGACCACCACCGACTGCATCGTCTTGTGCATGTTGCCGCCGACGAGGAGCTGCAGGGCCGGGCCGTCGACGTCCTCGGCGAGGACCAACAGGGGTCGATCGGCACGCTTGGCCGCCTCGATGCTGGGCATGATCTCCTGAACGGTGGTGATCTTCTTGTTCGTCAGCAGGACCACCGGGTTCTCGAGAACCGCTTCCATGCGTTCGTGATTGGTCACCATGTAGCCGGAGATGTACCCGTGGTCGAACTCGATGCCGTCCACCACGTCCACGCCCAGCCCGAGCGTGTCGCTCTCCTCGGTGGTGATGACACCGTTACGACCCACGTACTCGACGGCCGCCGCGATCGCCGAGCCGATCACCTCGTCGTCGCTGGCGGCCAGCGTGGCGATCCGCTCGAGGTCGCTGCGCCCGCCGAGTGCGACGGACTGCTCGGACAGCGACTCGATCACGGTGGCGATGGCACGCTCGATGCCTCGACGCACCCGCATCGGGTTGGCGCCCTGTTCGACCGCCCGTAGACCTTCACGGACCATTGCTTGCGCCAGCACGGTCGCCGTGGTGGTGCCGTCGCCGACCACCCCGTTGGTCTTCATCGCCACTTCTTTGACGAGCTGGGCGCCCATGTTGGCGAACGGGTCGCGCAACTGGATCTCGCGGGCGATGGTCACCCCGTCGTTCGTGATGGTCGGAGGGCCGGTGAGCTTCTCCAGGACCGCGTTGCGTCCCTTCGGTCCCAGCGTCACCTTGACCGCGTCGGCGAGTGCGTTGACCCCTCGCTCGAGCCGCAGCCGCGCTTCGGCGTTGTAGCGCAACTCCTTGGCCATGGTCGTCCTGCCTTTCGTTCGGTGTTCTCGGCTGTGTACTGCGGTAAATCTGTTGTGCTGCTCGCCCTTTGCTCGCACCTCGACGGCGCGGCCCACCCCTGCCCCCTGAGGAGCGCCCGGAGCTTGCGGAGGGCGGCCAACCCCCTGCTCCCTGAGCCTGAATCTTTCACGGGTGGGTAGGGTTTCGCCGATCGGTTGTCGGTGTCGCCTTTTGATGGTTGGTGCTGGTGTGTGGGCAGGGTGGATCGCCAGCGTTGGGTTCGCTGG
>NZ_SCOC01000038.1:0-44114 GCF_005502615.1 Gordonia sp. ALPHA1B1
CACCCGTTCGCCACTCGAGTACCCAGCAAGCTGGGCCTTTCCGTTCGACTTGCATGTGTTAAGCACGCCGCCAGCGTTCGTCCTGAGCCAGGATCAAACTCTCCATGAAAAAATGTAGAAACCAAACCAACCCGAAAGGCCGGCGTTTCAACACAAAATCTTCAACCAGGAAAGCAAAACCTGACCAAAATAATCCTCAAAAAAACTGGCATCAAAAAATAAACTCATCAGCATCACGCGACAATCAAAGCCGCGGACACATCATCCAAGCAAACCATCTGACACCACAATATGGCATCAAACAATCCACCAACACACTATCGAGTTCTCAAAGAACACACACCCACCAGACGCCTTCGATGTGAAGCCGGCTCCGATGAGCTCTCCCAGAGCGCGAAAAATACTCGCGATCTTGTTCTCGGGAGTGGCCCGCACAGGCGGCCTGAGCGAGTGGCTCGGGCACTGTTACTTCCCCGGGGCTTGCGGCTCCGGGGGAGTTGCTCTCTGCGGTGCGTCGATTAAGTTACACAGGCGCGAACAACGCGTCAAATCGCCAGGTCAGAGGCCTAGTCTGGCGCCGGCGAAGCTCTTCTTGCCGCGACGCACCACCAACCACCGCCCGTGGAGCAGATCGGCGTCGGCCGGCTGCCACTCCGGGTCGGTGATCTTGGTGTTGTTCACGTAGGCGCCGCCCTCGGACACTGCACGGCGAGCAGCCTTGTTGGACTCCGATAGCTTCGTGTCGACCAGCAACTCGATGATCGTCGGACGGGCCTCGCCGTATTCGGCGATCGAGGTCTCCCCGACTGCGGCCGCGAGGGTCGCCTCGTCGAGTTCATCGAGCTCGGCCCGCCCGAACAGTGCCTGGCTGGCGAGTTGGACCGCATCGGTGTTGGCCTGACCGTGGATGAGGGTCGTCATCTCGGCGGCGAGTGTGCGCTGTGCGCGCCGCAGGTGCGGGGTCTCGGCGGTGGCACGTTCGAGTTCGTCGATCTCCTCGCGCCCCAGGAAGGTGAACCAGCGCAGGTAACGGATGACATCGGCGTCCGCCGTGTTCACGAAGTACTGGTACCAGGAGTAGGGGCTCGTCAGTTCCGGGTCGAGCCACAGACTGCCCCCACCCGTGGACTTGCCGAACTTCTTGCCATCCGACGAGGTCACGAGCGGAACCGTCATCCCGTGCAGTGCCGAGCCGTCGAGTCGACGGGCCAGATCCACGCCGCCCACGATGTTGCCCCACTGGTCGGAACCACCGATCTGCAGCACACATCCGTACCGGCGGTTCAGTTCCACGAAGTCGTTCGACTGCAGGAGCAGGTAGCTGAACTCCGCGTAGCTCATGCCGTCGGCCTCGAGGCGTCGCTTCACCGTGTCGCGCGCGAGCATCACGTTCACCGAGAAGTGCTTACCCAGGTCGCGGAGGAACTCGACCGCCGACAGCTTGCCGGTCCAGTCCAGGTTGTTCACCACCACGGCGCCCGTAGGGGTGTCGTCGATGTCGACGAACCGCCGAAGCTGCGCATCGATACGCGCGGCCCACTCGGCGACGGTGTCCGCCGAGTTCATCGTCCGCTCCCCCACCTCGCGGGGATCACCGATCAGACCGGTGGCACCACCTGCGAGGACGATCGGACGATGACCCGCCAACTGGAAACGCTTGAGGGTCAGCAACGGGACGAGGTGGCCGGCGTGCAGACTCGCCGCCGTCGGGTCGAAGCCCGCGTACAACGTGACCGGTCCGTTCGCGAGCGCCTCCCCCAGTGCACCGAGATCTGTGGACTGGGCGATCAGCCCGCGCCATTGCAGTTCGTCGAGGATGTCGACGGTGGCGGGGACGGCAGTCGGCCGGGAGGACTCGGCCGGTCGGGGGGGTTCGACGTTGTCAGCACTCACCCCTCGATCTTGTCATCCGACGAGATCGAGGTGCGGTCGAGGTGACTCCCGTTGGCGGGCTACTCCGGCCGAGAACCGACGATGCGCTCGTGCTCGGCGTCGTCGACCGTGCGCGCCTCGTCGACGAGCATCACCGGGATGCCGTCGGAGTCGATGCGGTAGGCGACATGCAGCCGCGGGTTGTAGAGCTCGTCGCCGGCGTCGACCAGCGGACCGTGGTCCTGCGGGCAGGCCAGGCGTTCGCGCACGATCGGGTCGATGGCCTCAGCGCGTGTCGTCACCCGGATCAGCCTAGGGCATTGCGCGTCGAGGACCCGCTCCAGTCCAGCTTCTCCGCCACGGTCCTCGTGTACCTGCGATAGCGCCCTTCGTCGTCGCGATACCAGACGCGCGCACCCGGTTTCGGAAGTCCGTCCTCGACCAGACCGGTGCTGAGCGGGCGGAACGACGCCGACTGCGGGATGTCGTCGACGACGTGGACGAGATGAGGGCGCTCTTCGGCCCGGTACTCCCCCAGCGCGATCCGCAGTTGTGTGACCGTGAGCGAGTCCGGCGTGACCCCGGGCCGGAGGGTCATCGCCGCGACGACGACCTGGTGGCCGGGTTCGCCGACCCCGTAGACGACGACCTGGTCGACGCTCTTCAGTCGGGACAGGGCGTGGGCGATCGGGGGGATGAACACCGGGCCGTCCGCGGTCCGGAGCACGCGGTCGGTCGCTCCGAGGAAGTACAGGTCGCCGTCGGCGTCGCGCACGAACAAGTGACCCGACACCTCCCACCGATCACGCGTCGTGAAGACGTCGCGGAGCACCGTCCCGTTGGTGTCGAACTTGTGCTTGGCCTTGGCGAGGAGCAGACCGGGCTCCCCCGTCTCCGCCCGGCGGACGAAGCCCGAGTCGTCGATGAGCAACCGGTCGCCGACGATGTCGTAGGCCGCGACCTCGACCGGGTTCGTCTCCGGCAGCGGCCGGCCGACGGAGGACAACTTGTCCCCGGAGACGTTCGCGAGGATCGCCGAGCCGTCGGCGGTCGCGAAGAACTCGAGGATGCGCGCGCGGGGGAAACTCGAGCACACGTCCTCCCAGAGTCCCGCCGACATACCCGAGCCCATGAACAACCGGATCGGGTTGTGCTGGTTGATGTGGAAGTCGGGGTCGCGAACGATGCCGCTGAGCATCGACCAGGTGTAGGACACGACGGTGATGCCGTAGCGCTGCACCTCGACGGCGAAGTTCTTGGGATCGATGCCGTTCGACAGCGCGATCCTCGACCGCCCGACCACCGTCGCCCCCAGGGTCGTGAGCAGCCCCGACGCGTGGTGCAGCGGCGGCAGGCAGTACACGGTGTCGCGGTCGGTGAGCGCCGCCGCGGCCGCGGCGCCGAAGGCCGACATCGCGAACCGGTGGTTGGTCACCGGCCATGGAACGAGCTTGCCGTAAGCCCGGCTGAACAGGATGAACCCGAGGTCACCCGCGAGGCCGGGGTCGGGCCGGTACCAGGTCGGCATCACGACTTCGTCGGGATCGATGCGTTCCATGTCGACGATCGAGGTGCCGTCCGCACCGTCGATCGCCCGGGAGTCGCCACTGCCGCCGCCGAGCACCAGGACACGGTCAGAGGCGGCACTGGCGAGATCGAGATTGGTGGGGTCGGTGACGATGACCGAACTGTCGGCGAGCCGCATCATCTCGCGGACGTCGGCGTCCGCGGCGAGCAGCACCGCCACCGCGCCCAGACGCGAGAGCGCCGCGATGACGACCAGGGCGCTCGGCCGGGTGTCCATCAGGACGCCGATGTGCTGACCGGGGCGGATGCAGCAGTCGACCAGCCCGGCCACCACGTTGTCGATACGCGTGTTCACCTGGGCGTGGGTGAGCACACGGTTCTCGAAGAGGAACAGTTCCTTGTCGCCGCCGCGCTTGGTGTTCTCGGCCATCAGCTTCGACAGGGAGATGCGCGTCCCGCTCTGGATCTGTCCCAGCCGGAACAGTCGGGGGACGGTCCGCACCGACTCCGAGGCGACCGCCCGCGAGGTGCGCTGCAGGGAGTTGGCCAGGCCGAGCAACTCGCGTGAGGCGGCGGTGCCGGCGTCGGCCACCGACCCCACACCGTGCGTGAGTCGCGACGACAGGCTGACCCCGCCGCCGTGACCCGGCTCGACGAGCGACATCTCGGAGACGAGTTCGGGGCGCGGACCGTTGTCGGAGAGCCAGTTCACCCAGTCGGAGGTCGTCGGCCAGGTGTGTTCACCGGCCGCGCTGCCGACCACGAGTCCGAAATGTCCGGCCGGCAGGGTGGATTCGTACACCTCCGCGTCGGGCGCGGCGCGGACGATGCCCCGTACCGCCGCCGGTTGCCCGATGTCGTCGGCATCGCCCACGAACGCGAGCACCGGGCAGGTGATCTCGGCGAGGGACACCAGATCGCCGTTGATCACGAAGCCGCCGGAGACCATGCGGTTGTGCGCCACGAACTGCCGGAGCAGCTCGGCGATCGCCGGGCCGGACCATGCGACCCAGCCGTCGGCCTCCAGGAAGCGGCGCTGGTCCTCCCGTGGGAGCAGCGCCTCACGATCGTGCAGACGGCGCAGGAAGTCGATGCGGCTGCGCACCGTCTTCACCGGATCCAGGAGCTGGAAGCCGGTGCGCGCCATCCAATCCCGCACCCAGAGATTGCGTGAGAACGCCTTGTCGGCCAGGAACTCGGCCGCCGGGGCCACCAGTCCCGCGGGCAGCCCCAGGGGCAGTGCGGCGAGGACGTCGACGGGGCTGCCGAACGTGATCAGACTCGCGATCCCCTTGGACCGGCGGTACGCCGCGGTCTGGTAGGCGAACATCCCGCCCTGCGAATACCCGGCGAGGTGGATGTCACGGCCGGTCGCCTCGA
Source organism: Gordonia sp. ALPHA1B1 (assembly GCF_005502615.1). Lineage (NCBI taxonomy): Bacteria > Bacillati > Actinomycetota > Actinomycetes > Mycobacteriales > Gordoniaceae > Gordonia > Gordonia sp. ALPHA1B1. Next base: position 4,780 of record NZ_SCOC01000038.1, read on the forward strand.
CGATCAGGTCGATCGCGTGGCTGATCGCGACCACGTGGTCGGCGAGATTGCGTTCCATCCCGCCTTCTTCGGAGTCGGGTGACCCGAAGTCGACGACCCACGGCGTGATGCCGTTGCGGTGCAGAATCGACACCGCTCCGTTGTGCTCGGTGACGTCATAGACGTTGGCCGACACCATCATCGGCGGCACCAGGACGATGTTCGGGCCGGTCGACGGATCGTTCGGGAAATACCGACGCAGCCGGAACATCTTGTGTGTCTCGACGACCGCGAAAGGCGCCGGTTCGGTACCGGTCTCCAGTCCACCGAACCGCAGCACCTCGAGGCCGTTCTGCGCGGTGGCCAACACTCTGCCGACCGCCCCCACGAGATCGGGGCCCCCGTCCCACACCGCCATCGTGTCGATCCTCCCGTCGTCGGTGTACCGGCCTCACCAGCGCGTTGACTGACGCGGCGCCGGTGACACAGGTCACTGTACCCAGTCGTGCGGAATCAGCGGCGCCCGCCGTGCCCAGCGGTCCAGCGTGTCCGGAGATCGGCGGTCTGAGCCGTGACGACGTCGATCTGCCGCCGGACCTGTCCGGGTGCGGTGCCGCCGTGCGCGTTGCGCGACTCGACCGAACCGCGGACGGTCAGGACGTCACGCACCGCCGGCGTCAACGCCGGATGGACACCGGCCAGCGTCGCGTCGTCGAGTTCGTCCAGGCCGACGCCCCGGGACTCGGCCTCGCGGACACAAGCACCCGCGGCCTCGTGCGCCACCCGAAACGGCACGCCCTGTCGGACCATCCATTCGGCGATGTCGGTGGCCAGGGTGAAACCCGCCGGCGCGAGTTCGGCCATGCGGTCGGTGTGGAACTCGAGCGTGGCGACCAGGCCGGTCACCGCGGGCAGCAACAGCTCCAGTTGGGCCACCGCGTCGAAGACCGGTTCCTTGTCCTCCTGCAGATCCCGGTTGTAGGCCAGCGGTTGCGCCTTCAGTGTCGCCAGCAGTCCGGTGAGGTCGCCGATGAGACGACCGGCCTTGCCGCGCATGAGTTCGGCGACGTCCGGGTTCTTCTTCTGCGGCATGATCGAGCTGCCGGTGGACCACGCGTCGGCCAGCGTCACGTAGCCGAATTCCGGTGTGCTCCAGATGATCACCTCTTCGGACAACCGGGAGAGGTCGACTGCGATCATCGCGAAGACGAACGCGGCCTCCGCGGCGAAGTCGCGCGATGAGGTGGCATCGATCGAGTTCTCCGCGGGTGCGTCGAAGCCCAGGTCGGCGGCGATCGCCGCCGGATCGAGGCCCAGGGAGGAGCCGGCCAGGGCGCCGGAACCGTAGGGCGACACCGCGGTTCGACGATCCGCGTCGGCGAGCCGGTCGATGTCGCGCAGGAGTGGTTGCGCGTGCGCCAGCAGATGGTGCCCCAGCAGGACCGGCTGTGCGGCCTGCAGGTGCGTCTTGCCCGGCATGATCGCGTCGGGATGGGCCGCCGCCTGCGCGGTGAGCGCGTCGACGACGTCGAGCAGGCCCAGCGCGACCCGACGCATGGCGGCGCGCAACCACATCCGGAACAGGGTCGCGACCTGGTCGTTGCGTGACCGTCCCGCGCGTAACCGGCCCCCGAGTTCGGGACCCACGCGCTCGATCAGGCCGCGCTCGAGGGCGCCGTGGACGTCCTCGTCGGACTCGGCCGGCCCGAAGCTGCCGTCGGCGACATCGGCGGCGAGGCGATCGAGCCCGTCGAGCATGCCGGTGAGGTCCTCGGCGGTGAGCAGCCCGGCCTTGTTCAGCACCCGTGCATGCGCTTTGGACGCTTCGATGTCGAACGGGGCCAGGGCCCAGTCGAAGTGGGTCGACTTGCTCAGCGCGGCCATCGCCTCCGCCGGACCACCGGCGAAGCGACCGCCCCAGAGCGAACCCTGGTTGGTCGTCCCGCCGGTCTCCGGGCCGCTGCCGCCGCCGGTGCCCGCACTCACAGATTCAGGTCCCGCTTCGCGGCGATCTTCGACGACAGGCCGTGCAGCTCGACGAAGCCGCGGGCCGCGGACTGATCGAAGGTGTCGCCCTCGTCGTAGGTCGCGAGGTTGAAGTCGTAGAGCGACTCCGAGCTGCGGCGGCCGGTCGCGGCGATCGTGCCGCCGTGCAGGGTCAGCCGGATCTCGCCGGTCACGTGCTCCTGCGTGGAGGCGACGAACGCGTCCAGCGACCGCTTCAGCGGCGAGAACCAGAGACCGTCGTACACCAGCTCGGCCCACTTCTGGTCGGTGCCGCGCTTGTAGCGGCCGAGCTCGCGCTCGATGGTCACGTGCTCGAGTTCTTCGTGTGCGCGGATGAGAACCATGGCGCCGGGCGCCTCGTAGACCTCGCGGCTCTTGATGCCCACCAGGCGGTCCTCCACCACGTCGAGGCGTCCGACGCCCTGGGCGCCGGCCCGACGGTTGAGTTCCTGGATCGCCTCGAGGACGCTCACCGGGCGGCCGTCGATGCTGACCGGGCGGCCCTTGTCGAAGCCGATGATGACCTCGTCGGGCGAGTTCCAGTTGACGGTGGGGTCTTCGGTGTAGTCGTAGACGTCCTTCGTCGGCGCGTTCCACAGGTCCTCGAGGAAGCCGGTCTCGACCGCGCGTCCCCACACGTTCTGGTCGATCGAGAACGGCGACTTCTTGGTCACGTTGATCGGGATGTCGTTCTCCCCGGCGAAGGCGATCGCCTTCTCGCGGGTCCAGGCGTAGTCGCGGACCGGCGCGAGCACCTGCAGATCGGGCGCCAGGGTGGCAAAACCGACTTCGAAGCGGACCTGGTCGTTGCCCTTGCCGGTGCATCCGTGGGCGACGACGGTGCCGCCGTGATCACGGGCGGCCGTGACCAGGTGCTTGGCGATCAGCGGGCGCGACAGCGCCGAGACGAGCGGATAACGATCCATGTAGAGCGCATTCGAGGTGATCGCGCCGAGGCAGTACTCGTCGGCGAACTCGTCGCGGGCATCGACCACGACGGCCTCGACCGCGCCGCAGTCGAGTGCGCGCTGGCGGATGACCTCCATGTCCTCGCCGCCCTGACCGAGGTCGAGTGCCACGGCGACGACCTCTTTGCCGGTCTCCTTCTGGATCCAGCTGATCGCGACCGAGGTGTCCAAGCCGCCCGAGTATGCGAGTACGACACGTTCTGCCATGAGGTGAAGCTCCTGTTCTGCGCGATGACCGAGTCCATCATCGGCCCCGGTGTTCCGACGACACCGCCCGGGTATCCGGTTGGCGGCATCTCGGCTGTTCGTTTGGTGTGGTCTGCCGGTTCCGCGGAGGCGGAACCGAGAATGTCGATGCGGCGAGGGTTACACGAGGCCCTCGATCCGGCGGGCGAGTTCCGCTCCGTCGAGCGGCTCGCGCGCGACGACGAAGATCGTGTCGTCCCCGGCGATCGTCCCCACGACGTCGGGCAGGCGCGCCCGGTCGAGCGCAGCCGCCAAGTAGTGCGCGGCGCCCGGGGGCGTTCGCAACACCGCGAGGTTGCCACTGCTGTCGGTCGAGACCAGGAGGTCCGACACGAGCCGGCCGAGCCGGTCGGTGCCGCCGGACACCCCGCGGACGGGCGAACCGTCTTCGGGCACCACGTAGACCCCGGCGCCGCCGTCGGCGGCCCTGAGCTTCACGGCCCCGAGTTCGTCGAGGTCGCGCGACAGGGTGGCCTGGGTGGCGTCGACGCCCTCTTCGGCGAGCAACCGCTGCAGCTCCGACTGGCTGCGGACCTGATGCGTGGACAGGATCTCGATGATGCGCGCATGACGACCCGCCCGGGTGGCGGCGAGGCGGCTTTCCGAGGGTTCGGCTCCGGCGGTCATCGTGGGTGTCCGCTCACTGGTGGTCCAGCAGCCAGATCAGCAGCGCCTTCTGCGCATGCAGGCGGTTCTCCGCCTCGTCGAACACGACGCTGCGGGGTCCGTCGATCACCGAGGCGGTGATCTCGTCGCCACGATGGGCCGGCAGGCAGTGCAGCACGATCGCATCATCGGCGGCATGCATGAGCAGGTCATCGTTGATCTGGTACGGCCGGAACGGCGCCGTGCGGTCCTTTCCGTCGTCCTCTTGCCCCATCGACACCCAGGTGTCGGTCACCAGGACGTCGGCCCCCGTCGCGGCGGCGACGGGGTCGGTCTCGAGCGTCACCGAGCCGCCGGTCTGCGCGGCACGCTTCTCGGCGTCGGCGATCACCGCCGGGTCGGGCTGGAAACCGTCCGGCGAGCTGAGGACGACGTGCATGCCGGCCGTGACGCCGCCGAGCGCCAGCGAGTGCGCCATGTTGTTCGCACCGTCACCGAGGTACGTCATCGTCCGACCCGCCGGCGGACCCTTGTGCTCGGCGATCGTCTGCAGGTCGGCGAGCACCTGGCAAGGGTGGAACTCGTCGGACAGCGCGTTGACGACCGGCACCGTGGCGGTCGAGGACAGCGCTTCGAGCCGGTCCTGCCCGAACGTCCGCCACACGATGGCGTCGACGAAGCGGGACAGGACGAGGCCGGTGTCCTCCAGGGTCTCCTCGCGGCCGAGCTGTGTCGTCCGGCCGTCGACGACGACCGCATGACCGCCGAGCTGGGCGATGCCGACCTCGAACGAGAACCGGGTGCGGGTGGAGTTCTTGTCGAAGATCACCCCGACCCCGCGGGGGCCCTCCAGCGGCCGGAAGTCGAACGGCTTCGCCTTGACCTCGGCCGCGAGTGCGAGCACCTCGGCCTGCTCGGCCGGGGTCAGGTCGTCGTCGCGCAGGAAATGTCTGGTCATGGCTTGTCCCCCTCGTTCGATGTGGCGGCGGTGTCGAGCAGTGTCGGTAGCGCGCGCACGAAATCCTGTCCCTGCTCCTCGGTGAGGATCAGCGGCGGGGCCAGGCGCAGGACGTCGGGCGCGGGTGCGTTGATCAGGAACCCCGCGTCCCGGGCGGCGGCCTCGACGCGCTGCGAGAGCGGCTGCGTCAGCACGACACCGAGCAACAGGCCGGATCCACGCACATGCGAGACCAGCGGATGCTGCAGGTCCTCGATGCCGGTCGCGATCGACTTCCCCACCGCGGCAACGGAATCGAGGAGACCGTCGGCTTCGATGACCCTCAGGACGGCCAGCGCGGCGGCCGCACTGACCGGATTGCCACCGAAAGTGGTGCCGTGCTGGCCCGGCCCGAACAGGTCGGCCGCCGGGCCGGTGGCGATACACGCACCGATGGGGAGGCCACCGCCCAGCCCCTTCGCAAGCGTCATCACATCGGGGACCACGCCCACCTGCTGATGGGCGAAGAACGTACCGGTGCGGGCGACGCCGGTCTGCACCTCGTCGAGAATCAGCAGCGCGCCGCGCTCCTCGGTGATCCGGCGAGCGGCCGCCAGGTAGTCGGCCGGGGGCACGACGACGCCGGCCTCGCCGAGGATCGGTTCGAGGATCACCGCGGCGGTCTGGTCGGTGACCATGGCGTCGAGCGCGTCGACGTCACCGTAGGGAACGAACCGGACGCCCGGCGGCATCGGTTCGAACGGAGTGCGTTTGGCGGGCTGACCGGTCATCGCGAGCGCACCCATGGTGCGTCCGTGGAAGGCCTGCTCCGCCGCGACGATCTCGGGCCGTCCGGTCCGTCGGGCCAGTTTGAACGCGGCCTCGTTCGCCTCGGTGCCGGAGTTGCAGAAGAACACGCGACCCGGATGGCCGAACCGGCCGAGCAACGCCTCGGCGAGTTCGACGACGGGCGGGGCGATGTACAGATTCGACACGTGTCCGAGTGTCTGGAGCTGGCGGGTGACCGCGTCGACGATCGCCGGATGGGCGTGGCCGAGGGCGTTCACCGCGATCCCGCCGAGCAGGTCGAGGTAGCGCTTGCCATCGGCGTCGGTGACATACGCTCCCGAGCCCTCCACCAGGGCGATCGGGGGTGTGCCGTAGTTGTTCATCAGCGACTGTGCCCAGCGCTGCTGCAGTGGCGCGGTCATGCGTCCTCCTCAGGCACGACCACGGTGGTGCCGGTCGAGCTCTCGGTCAACAGTTCGGCCAGTACGGAATGGGCGACACGCCCGTCGATCACGTGTGCGCGGTCGACGCCGCCGGTGACGGCGCGGAGGCAGGCCTCCATCTTTGGGACCATGCCGGAATCCAGCGACGGCAACAGCGCGGTGAGTGTGTCGGTGTCGATCTGGGACACCAGGGATCCGCGGTCGGGCCAGTCCGTGTACAGGCCTTCGACATCGGTCAGCATCACCAGCCGGGACGCCCCCAGCGCCTCGGCGAGAGCACCGGCCGCGGTGTCGGCGTTGATGTTGTGCACCACCCCGTCGCGGTCCGGCGCGATCGTCGAGACGACCGGGATGCGGCCGGCGGCAACCAGATCCAGCACCGCCGAGGTGTTGACCGACGCGATGTCGCCGACGAGGCCGATGTCGGTGGGAACACCCTCGACGAGCACCGTGCGCCGCGTCGCGGTGAACAGGTGGGCATCCTCACCGGTGATGCCGACGGCATACGGTCCGTGCGAGTTGATCAGCCCCACGAGCTCCCGCCCGACCTGACCGAAGAGAACCATGCGGGCGACGTCCATGACCTCGGGGGTCGTCACCCGGAACCCGCCCTTGAACTCACCCGAGAGTCCCAGTCGCTTCAGCATCGCCGAGATCTGCGGGCCACCACCGTGAACCACCACGGGATGCATGCCGCAGGCGCGCAGAAAGACCATGTCCGCCGCGAACGCCTTCTTCAACTCGTCGTCGATCATGGCGTTGCCGCCGTACTTGACGACGACGGTCGCACCGGCGAGTCGCTGCAGCGCGGGCAGGGCCTCGGCGAGGACCTTCGCCTTGGCCAGGCCGGCCGCGGGGTCGATCGGGTGGACGCCCGATTTTGTCTCGCTCATGACGAATACGCCGAGTTCTCTTCGACGTACGCATGGGAGAGGTCGGTGGTCCGGACACTGGCCGCCGACTCTCCCAGCTTCAGGTCGACGACGACGGCGATGTCGGGGCCGGACAGGTCCACATCTCGCGCGCCCTCGACCCCGAAACCGTTCTCGCACACCGGGTTGCCGTTGAACGACACCGCGATCCGGTCGGGATCGACGGTCACCGGCGACGCGCCGACCGCGGCGAGTACCCGCCCCCAGTTCGGATCCGACCCGAAGAGGGCGGTCTTCACCAGCGAATCTCGCGCGACGGCACGGGCGACGGTCAGCGCGTCGTCCTCGGTGTGCGCCCCGGTGACCGTGATGACGACCCGCTTCGTGACGCCCTCGGCGTCGGCCATCATCTGGGCGGCGAGATCGTCGCAGACGGCGAACACCGCGTCGTCGAGATCGCTCTGCTCGACCGGGATCTGGCTGGCGCCCGAGCTCAGCAGCAGAACCGTGTCGTTCGTCGAGCACGAGCCGTCGATGTCGAGCCGGTCGAAGGTGCGTGCCGTCGCCCTGCGCAAGGCGGTGTCGAGCTGCTCGGTGGTGGCCACCGCGTCGGTGGTGAGCACGACCAGCATCGTCGCCAGCGACGGTGCCAGCATTCCGGCGCCCTTGCCCATGCCGCCCACGTTCCACCCCTGCGGATGGTGCAGCGCAGCCTGTTTGGGGACGGTGTCGGTGGTCATGATCGCGTGGGCCGCGTCGGTGCCGCCGGACAGGCCGCCGCCCATGTCCTGGACGATCTCGGTGACCCCGGCGAGGACCTTGTCCATCGGCAACCGGTCGCCGATCAGTCCGGTGGAGCACACCGCGACCTCCACGGCGCCCGTGCTGGTCCCCCAGCTGCTGAGCGCGTCGGCCACCGCCTCCGCGGTCTTGTGGGTGTCCTGGAAGCCGCCCGGTCCGGTACAGGCGTTCGCGCCGCCGGAGTTGAGGATCACGGTGCGCAGCCGGCCGGTGGTGAGGACCTGCTGTGACCACAGCACCGGTGCCGCCTTCACCTGGTTGCGGGTGAAGACGCCGGCGGCGGAGTGGTCGGGGCCCTCGTTGAAGACGAGTGCGAGGTCGAGCGCACCGGATGCCTTGATGCCCGCCGCGATTCCGGCGGCCCGGAAACCCAGGGGCGCGGTGACGCCCTGGTTCCGCACGAGCCGCGGGTGATCGCCAGGGGCGCCGCCCTCGATCCGGTCCTGCTCTGTTTCCGCGCTGCCCTGCGATCCGGTCACGGTGCCACTCCCACGGTGCTCAGTCCCTCGTTCTCGGTCCAGCCCAGCGCCAGGTTCATCGATTGGACCGCGGCGCCACCGGTCCCCTTGGTCAGGTTGTCGACTGCGCCGACGACCACGAGGGTCTGTGCGCGTTCGTCGACGGTCACGCCGAGCTGGACGGCGTTGGAGCCGATCACCGAACCGGTGGCAGGCAGCCGCCCCTCCGGCAGCACGTGCACGAACTCCTCGTCCGCATAGGCCTTCTCGTAGACCGCGCGGGCCTCCTCCGCGGTGGCCCCGGTGCGCGCGGTGCACGTCGCGAGGATGCCGCGGGCCATCGGGGCGAGGATGGGCGTGAACGAGACGGTCACCGGCTGTTCCGCGGCGGCCGAGAGCGCCTGGGAGATCTCCGGCGTGTGCCGGTGGACCCCGCCCACGCCGTAGGCCCGCGCGGACCCGATGACCTCGGACGCCAGCAGGTCGACCTTGGGCGACCGACCGGCACCCGATGCCCCGCTCACCGCGACGACGGTCACGTGCGGATCGGCGATGCCCGCGGCGATGGCCGGGAGCAACGACAGGATCGACACCGTCGGATAGCAACCGGGCACCGCGATCCGGCTCGCGTCCCGGAGCGTTTCCCGGTTGCCGGGCAACTCGGGCAGACCATACGGCCAGGTCCCGGCGTGGTCTCCGCCGTAGTACGACGTCCATTCACCGGCGTCGCGCAACCGGAAGTCGGCCCCGCAGTCGATGATCAGCGTCGTCGGCGGCAGGGCATCGGCGATCACCGCGGATGCGCCATGCGGCAGGCCCAAGAAGACGACGTCGTGTCCGGCGAGGATCTCCGGTGTCGTGTCCTCCAGGACCCGGTCGGCCAGCGGGAGCAGATGGGGATGGTGCGCACCCAGGAGCGTCCCGGCATTGCCACCCGCGGTGAGCGCGCCGATCTCGAGTTCGCCGGAGCGCAGACGGGGGTGCCCGCACAGCAACCGGAGTATCTCGCCACCCGCGTAGCCGCTCGCGCCGGCCACGGCCACCCTCACCCTGCTTGTCGAAGCCATGTGATCATTATGCAGCAGGCTGCAAATCAATTCACGGCGGGGTGACACGCCGATGGGGTCAGCGGAGACGGGCCCCCACCCGCGCGGCGGCTGCGTCGACGGCGGCCAGCTTGGCCTCGTTGGCCTCGTCCTCGGTGAGGGTACGGTCCGGGGCGCGGAACCGCAGCGAGAACGTCAACGATTTGTTGCCCGCGCCGACCTGTTCACCGGTGAAGACGTCGAACAATGCGATGTCCTCGAGCAGGTCGCCGGCCCCTTCACGAAGCGCCTTCTGGACGTCCGCGGCCGGGACCTCCCCTTCCACGACGACGTTGACGTCCTGCAGGACCGCGGGGAACACCGACACCGACGGTGCCGGGAGTCGCACGTCCAGGGGCAGTGCGTCGATGTCGATCTCCACAGCGCAGGTCCGCTTGGGCAGATGGGCCCGCTCGAGCACCGCGGGGTGGAGTTCGCCGGCGTGACCGACCGTGCGGCCGTCGACGGTCAGCCGCGCGCAGCGGCCGGGATGCCACGGTCGCTGATCGTCGGCGGTGAGCTCGACGGTCACCCCCGCCGCGCGACCGATCGTGCGCGCCGCCTCGAAGGCATCGAGGTGGTCGGCGGCGCGTCCCGGACCCCAGGGGCCCGCGGGATCGCGCAGTCCGGTGAGGACGACGCCGACGTGCAGCGGCTGATGGGGCAGCGAGGCGTCGAGCGCGGCGATCTCCTCGTCGGTCGGGCGGCGCGTGACGTCGAGCGCGTCCACCGCGGCGACGTGATCGCCGGCGATGACGACCTGACCGATGGTGAACAGCGACAGATCCCGCTGACCGCGTGCGATGTTGCGGGCTGCCATCTCGAGTAGCCCCGGGAGCAACGTCGTGTTGAGCTCGGGACGATCGGATTCGAGTGGGTTGAGGACCTTCACGGTGCGCCGGCGCTCATCGTCGGCGGGCAGGTCCCAGAGGTCGAACACGCCGGCCGGCATGAACGGATACGGCAGGACCTCGACGTAGCCGTCGAGCGCGAGGGTGCGTCCCACGCTGCGCCGGCGTCGCTGAACCGGGGTGAGTCCGGTGCCGCCGGGCGCGCGCGGAACCACGGCGGGGATGTCCTCCAAGCCCTCCAGGCGCAGGACCTCCTCGACCAGGTCGGCGCGTTGCCGCAGGTCGGGTCGCCACGAGGGCGGGAACACGTCCAGCTCGTCGGTCCCGGTCACCACGCAACCGACCTCGGTCAGCCGCGTCAGGGTGGTTCCCGGCGGATAGCTGACGCCCGCGACCCGGTCCGGTTCGTCGGCAGCGATGGCGATGGTCGACCTGATCGGGGTATGGACATGGGTCTCGGACAGCGGTGAGGCGATGCGTCCGCCGGCGATCTCGACGATCAGCCGGGCGGCGCGGTCGGAGGCCACCGCGGTGATCTCGGGGTCGACGATCCGCTCGAACCGCTTGCTGGCCTCGGAGGTCAGCTTGTGGCGCTTCGCGGTGCGGAAGACCCGAACCGGATCGAAGGTCGCCGACTCCAGCAGCACCGTCGTCGTCTCGAGACCCACCTCGGTGCTCGCGCCGCCCATGACACCGGCGAGGGCGATCGGTCCGGTCTCGTCGGCGATCAGCACATCCTCGGGGTCGAGGATGCGAACGGTGTCGTCGAGGGTGGTGAGCTTCTCCCCCGGCTGGGCCGACCGGACCGTGACGGCTCCGGTGACACGGTCGGCGTCGAAGGCGTGCAGCGGCTGACCGAGTTCGATCATGACGTAGTTGGTGATGTCGACGATCGCGGAGATGGGGCGGATACCGGCGACCATGAGCCGCTTCTGCATCCACCACGGGGAGATCGCAGTCGGGTCCACACCGGTGATGACCCGAGCGGTGTAGCGGATCGCCCCAGAGTTCTCGTCGATGGCGACCGGCCACGCCGGGGCCGACCCGTCGTCCGCCAGGTCCGCGGCCCGGAGTCCGGGATCGACGAACGGGACCCCGAAGCTGCCCGCGAGCTCGCGGCCCAGGCCGCGCACCGAGAACGCGTAGCCGCGGTCGGGGGTGACGTTGACGTCGATCGCCGCGTCGGCGAGTCCCAGCACCTCGCGGGCGTCCGCGCCCGGTTCGGCGGTCCCGGGCGCGAGCACGAGGATGCCGCTGTGATCGGTGCCGATACCCAGCTCGGAGACCGAGCAGATCATGCCGTCGGACACCCGGCCGTAGGTCTTGCGCGAGGCGATCTCGAAGGGACCGGGGAGCACGACCCCCGGCAGCGCGGCGACGATCAGATCACCCTCGGTGAAGTTGCGTGCACCACAGACGATTCCGCGGGGCTCATCCTCACCGACGGCGACCGTGCAGAACCGGATCGGCTTCTTGAACTCGGTGAGCTCCTCGATCGTCTCTACTCGACCGATCACCAGCGGTCCGGTGATCTCCGGGAACGCCTCGATGTCCTCGATCTCGAACCCGACACGGACGAAACCGGCGTCGATCTCATCGGTGGTCGCCGACCACTGCGGGTCGCCGGCGCGGAGTACCTCGGTGTACCAGGACTGTGGTGCACGCACTGTGTATCAACTACTTTCGTCGCGTCGTGAGGAGTCGTCGGGGCGGGATCTGCGCGGTGCCGGTCAGGCGGCCGGACCGAACGGGAGGGTGAACCGGATGTCCCCCTCGACCATGTCCCGCATGTCGGAGATGTCGTTGCGGAACTGCAGGGTGCGCTCCAGGCCCATGCCGAAAGCGAATCCGGAGTACACATCCGGGTCGATACCGCTGGCGCGCAACACATTCGGGTTGACCATGCCGCAGCCGCCCCACTCGACCCAGCCGGGTCCGCCCTTCTTGGCGGGGAACCACACGTCGACCTCGGCGGAGGGTTCGGTGAACGGGAAGTAGCTCGCCCGCATGCGGGTCGTCGTCTCCGGGCCGAAGAGTGCCCGCGCGAAGGTCTCCAGGGTGCCCCGCAGGTTCGCCAGTGTGAGTCCCTTGTCGACGGCGAGTCCCTCGATCTGATGGAAGACCGGGGTGTGGGTGGCGTCGAGCTCGTCGGTCCGGAACGTCCGGCCCGGGCACGCCACGTAGATGGGCAGGTCCCGGCTCAGCATCGAGCGCACCTGCACCGGCGAGGTGTGCGTCCGCAAGACCTGCCGCGATCCCTCGGGCGCGATGTAGAAGGTGTCCTGCATCGACCGGGCGGGGTGGTCGGGCAGGAAGTTGAGCGCGTCGAAATTGTAGTGCTCGGTTTCGACCTCCGGGCCCTCCGCGATCTCCCAGCCCATACCGACGAACACGTCGGCCACCTGCTCGGCGATGACGGTGATGGGATGACGCGCACCCACCGGACGCCGGCCGCTCGGCAACGTCACGTCGATCGATTCGGCGACGAGGACCGCCGCGTCCCGTTCGGCGTCGAGGACGGCGGTGCGCGCCTCCAGGGCCGCCGACACCCGGCCGCGCACCTGGTTGACCAGCTTGCCGGCTTCGGAACGCCCCTCTTTGGGGAGGGAACCCAGCGCGCGCCGGGCGAGTGCGATCGGCGAGCGATCACCGAGGTGCGCCGACTTGGCCGCGGCGAGCTGATCGAGGTCGGCCGCCGCCTCGAAGTCCTCGATGGCCGACGTCGCGGCCGCCTCGAGGTCGTCGGGTCCCGGGAATGCCGTTGCGTCGGCGGAAGTGGCCACGGTGGGCGTGCTCCTCGTGCGTCGATCGATGGATGGTCGGCATCGTCGTCGCGCTGTGCACGCCGACCCAACGGGCCGACGGACACCTCCGGCGCCGACGATGACTCCCGTCGAGGGTAGTCGACTACCGCGGGGCGCTGACCTGCAGGGAGGCGTCGTCACCGGGAAGCCCTGGCGCTGCCGTCGGACGACCGGCGGGAACCGCGAGGCAACGCGAGCAGGTGGCACAGGCGAGGCCCATGATCAGCCACCACACACCGTCGCCGGTCAGACCGCCGCGCGCGAGCATCAGCACTGCCACGCCGAGCCCGGCCAGCGCCGTCAGCAGGGCCGCGTTCCGCACCGGTCCGCTGCGCCGGGCGACCGGTTCGTCCCACCACGGCAGGGACCGGTTCTCGAGTGGGGACAGGATCGCGACCACCGGGACCATGCCCGCGAGCAGCAACACGGTCTGCGCCCCGACGATCATCGGGAAGGACGCCGCGCCGACGTCGCCGCGGTCGATGCCGGCCGCGGCGCACAGACCGATGATCGCCGCGAGCACCGGCAGATGCCAGAGATACAGCGTCATCGCGCCCCGGTTGCCCAGCACCACCCACCACCAGACGCGCGGACGGTCGGCCACGACCGCGAGGAATCGGCGCACCGCGATCGCGCCCGCGCACAACACGATCGCGTGGCCGGCGAGCAGCAGGCTCGGCGGACTCATGTTGGACAGGTGCTGGCCTGGAACCGTCACGAGGGAGACCTCGTAGGGTCCCCACGTGACGAGGACGAGGTCGGCTGCCAGCGCACCGGCGGCCGCGAGGACGGCGAGCCCGGGCCGCAGGATCTTCTTGGCGTACGCGACCCCGAGGACCGCGGGGATCGTCCACACGGCGAGGAAGTTCAGGTAGCCGAGCGCTGCGGGGCCGTCCGTCAGTCGGACGGCGTCGACGATCGCCGTGCTCCCCCAACACACCGCCAGGGCGGCCAGCACACCACCGACGGACCGGAGGCGCTGCAGGAACGGGACCACCGCCAGTACGAGCAGGTAGGCGCCGAGGAACCACAGCAACTGCACCCCGAGACGCGCGACCACGTCGGCCGCCGCCGTGGCACCGGTGCCGGACAGGACGGTGTACACGGCCGCGACGGCTCCGAGGTACCAGAACACCGGCCGCATCAAGCGTTGTGTCCGGGCGACGAGCCATTGCCCGGCGGTCGGTGTGTCACCGTCGCCGCGCGAGGTCCAGCCGCGGGTCGCCGCGGCGGCACCGGCGAAGAAGAACAGCGGCAGCACCTGCAGCAGCCAGGTCGCCGGCTGCAGTGCGGGCACGTCGCCGAGTGTGTTGCCGAGATGAATCGAGTCGTCGGTCACGTCGACGGTGAGCATGATCGAGTGACCGGCGACCACGACCGCCAGCGACATGATGCGGATCAGGTCGATGACGCGGTCGCGGTCCCCGGTGAGGGCGGCGAGTTCACGAGGCGTGGGCAGACCGGTCGACGCCGGCCGTCCCGAGACGATGCTGGGCATGGCGTCGAGTCTCGACCGCGGCGACCGGGACGGCCTGAGGGAAACTACTCGCTCGGGGTCGGCAATCCCCGCATCCGCGAACACACAACCGGCCCGCCCGGGCCGCGACCCTACTTGTCGAAGCCGGCTCGCTTGAGCGCGTCGGCCATCGCCCCGCTGGGTGCCGGGCGTCGATCGTTCCGGTTCCCGCCTCGGTTGCCCTGCCCCTGAGCGCCCCGGCCCTGGCCGCCCGGGTTGCCCCGTCCGCCGCCACGCTGCTCGTTCCTCCGCGGCTGATTGCCGCCGCCACGAGCACTGTCCTCCCGCCCTTGCCCGCGAGGCGCGCGGGAGGGTTTGCCGTCACTGCCCGGTTCGTCGTCGAGCCGCAGCGACAACCCGATGCGTTTGCGGTCGATGTCGACGTCCATGACCTTGACCTTCACGATGTCGCCGGACTTGACGACCTCGTGGGGGTCGGAGACGAAGCGGTGTGCCATCGCCGAGACGTGGACGAGGCCATCCTGGTGCACGCCGACGTCGACGAATGCGCCGAAGGCGGCCACGTTGGTGACCTGACCTTCGAGGACCATCCCCGGGGTCAGGTCGGAGACCTTCTCGATGCCCGTGGCAAACGTCGCGGTCTTGAACTCCGGCCGCGGGTCGCGCCCGGGCTTGTCGAGTTCGGCGATGATGTCGACGACGGTCGGACGACCGAACGTCTCGTCGACGAACTCCTCGGGTCGCAACTTGGTGAGGGTCGCGGTGTCGCCGATCAGCGACCGGACATCGGTGCCCACCTTCTCGAGGATGCGTGTGACGACCGGGTACGCCTCCGGGTGCACGCTCGACGCGTCGAGCGGATTGTCGCCGTCGGCGATGCGCAAGAAGCCGGCGCACTGCTCGAAAGCTTTGGGGCCGAGCCTGGGCACCGCGGTGATCTGCTTGCGATCCCGGAACGCGCCATTGGTGTCACGATGCGCGACAATCGATTCCGCGAGGCCCGCGGTGATGCCGGACACGCGGGACAGCAGCGGCACCGACGCAGTGTTCACGTCGACGCCGACCGCGTTCACCGCGTCTTCGACGACCGCCCCGAGTGAGCGCGCGAGCAGGGTCTCGGAGATGTCGTGCTGATACTGCCCCACCCCGATCGACTTCGGATCGATCTTCACGAGCTCGGCGAGCGGATCCTGCAACCGGCGGGCGATCGAGACCGCGCCGCGGATGGAGACGTCGAGGTCCGGCAATTCCTTCGACGCGTACGCCGACGCCGAGTAGACCGAGGCACCCGCCTCGGACACGACGACGCTCGTCGGCGGCTTCTTGCCGGCCTCTTTGATCGCCGACAGGAGTTCGCCGGCGAGCGCGTCGGTCTCGCGTGAGGCGGTGCCGTTGCCGATGGCGATGAGTTCGACGCCGTGCTTCTCGACGAGTGCGCCGAGCACGGCGAGCGAGCCGGACTTGTCGCGCCGGGGCTCGTGCGGATAGATCGTCGCGTGGTCGACGACCCTGCCGGTCGCGTTCACCACTGCGACCTTCACGCCGGTGCGTAGACCGGGGTCGAGCCCCATCGTCGTTCGGGACCCGGCGGGCGCGGCCAGCAGGAGGTCCTTGAGGTTCGTCGCGAACACCGCCACCGCGTCGGCCTCGGCGGCCTGACGCAGCCGCATCCGGACGTCGAGGGACAGCCCGACGAACAGCTTGGTCCGCCATGCCCAGCGCACCGTGTCGGTGAGCCACCGGTCGGCCGGACGCCCCTGATCGGCGATGCCGAACCGGGCGGCGATCCGCTGCTCGTACGGTCCGGGGCCGGCGGGCCGGTCGGCCGCTTCCGGATCGGCGTCGAGGGTGACCGACAGGATCTCCTCGCGCTCGCCGCGCAGCACGGCCAGCACCCGGTGCGACGGAAGCGAGGTGAACGGCTCGGAGAACTCGAAGTAGTCGGCGAACTTGGCGCCGGCCGACTCCTTGCCGTCGCGAACCGCCGTGCGCAGCACTCCGGTCTGCCACATCAGCTCACGGAGTTCGCCGACCAGGTCGGCGTCTTCGGCGAACCGCTCCACGGCGATCGCGCGGGCACCGTCGAGCTGCTCGGCGGTGAAGGTCGCCGGGTCCGTCGTCGGGTCCGAGAGCAGCGCATCGGCCACCGGCTCGTGTCCGGCCTCGCGTGCGATCTGGGCCTTGGTGCGGCGCTTCGGCTTGTAGGGCAGGTAGATGTCCTCAAGGCGCGCCTTGGTGTCGGCCTCGAGGATGCGCGCATCGAGTGCGGCGTCGAGTTTGCCCTGCGCGGCGATGGATTCGCGGACGGCCTGGCGTCGGGCCTCGAGGTCGCGCAGGTAACCGAGACGCTCGTCGAGGGTACGCAGCTGCGCGTCGTCGAGGCCGCCGGTGGCCTCCTTGCGGTATCGGGCGACGAACGGAACCGTCGATCCCCCGTCGAGCAACTCGATCGCCGATCGCACCTGACCGGCGCCCACCCCGAGTTCGGTCGCGATCGCCGACGCGATGCGGGAGTTCACGACCGCAGGATCGGGCGCGGGCACCGTCTGGGGTGCAGCGGCCGGCGAGCCGGGGGTCGCGGGTGCGGGTTCGGGCGCGGAGTCGGGTGACACAGTTTCTGACACGATCGCCGACCCTACCGGCCGACTCGGACAGCGGTCAGACGCGACCCGCCGCGCCGTGGACACGGGCGCTCTCGTACAGACAGATGGCCGCCGCGGCAGCGACATTCAGGCTCTCGGCGCGGCCACGGATGGGGATCGACACGCGGTGGTCGGCGGAGCGCTGCACCTCGACCGACAGGCCGTGGGCCTCGTTGCCGAAGAGCCATGCGACGCGGCCGGAGAGGATGTCGCCCGCCGCGTCCAGGGCGACCTCGCCATCGGCCGCGGTCGCCAAAAGGCTGATGCCGGACCCCCGGATGGCGTCGAGGGCGTCGTCGACGGCGCGCTCACGCACCACGGGCACCGTGAACACGCTCCCCGCGCTCGCACGGACGCACTTGCCGTTGTGGGGGTCGACGGCATCGCCGAGCAGGATCACCGCATCGGCGCCCATCGCGTCGGCACAGCGGATGAGCGTGCCCGCGTTCCCGGGCTCCCGCGGCTCGACCGCGATCGCGAGGAGTCGCGGCCCGGCGGAGAGAACGGCGTCCAGCAGCACGTCGAGCAACGGGCAGATCGCGAAGATGCCCGCGGGCGTGGACGTCTCGGCCAGCTTCGACGCGGCGCGGCCGGTGATCACCGACACCGGGACGCCGGCCGCCGCGGCGGTCTCGACGAGATCGCGGTGACGGAACTGCTCCTCGTCGGCGACCAGGAGCGTCTCGATCCGGCCGACGGTGAGCGCCGACGCGACTGCATTCGCCCCTTCGGCGAGGAAGCGGCCCTGCTCGCGCCGCTCGGCGGCGCGATGCAGCTTCGCATACGACACGACCCGCGAGGATCGCTCGGACAGCACCTCCGTCATCGGAGGTTCGTCCGCGCGACTCGCGGGTCGTGGGTGCTGGTGCGCAATCAGGCAGCCGGCGCGTTGACGTCGGCCGGCAGTGCCTTGCGGGCGACCTCGACCAGACCGGTGAAGGCCTCGGGATCGGTTACGGCGATGTCGGCGAGCACCTTGCGGTCGACCTCGACACCCGCGGCCTTGAGGCCCTGGATGAGGCGGTTGTAGGTGATGTCGTTGGCGCGGGCCGCGGCGTTGATACGCGAGATCCACAGCTTGCGGAACTCACCCTTGCGCGCGCGACGGTCGCGGTAGGCGTAGTTCAGCGAGTGGAGCTGCTGCTCCTTCGCCTTGCGGTAGAGGCGCGACCGCTGTCCGCGGTAGCCCTTGGAGGCCTCGAGGGTGGACCGACGCTTCTTCTGGGCGTTGACGGCCCTTTTCACGCGTGCCATGTGTTAGATCCTTTTGCTTGTCAGATGTCTGGGGTCGCTGGCGTCAGCGGTTGAGCAGTCGCTTGATGCGCGGGGCGTCGTTCTCGCTGACGACGGTGGTGCCGTCGAGACGACGGGTGCGCCGGGACGACTTGTGCTCGAGCAGGTGGCGGCGGTTGGCCTTCTGGCGGACGATCTTTCCGCTGCCGGTCACCTTGAAGCGCTTCGCGGTGCCCTTGTGGGTCTTGCTCTTCGGCATGTTCTTCCTTTTCTCGGGCGAACTCGGGCACCGGACCCGGCGAGGTCCGGTGTGTACCCGTGTTCGCGTGTCGTGATCTCGGCCGGAGCGGTTCGGACTCTCGCCCGGCCGATCGACTCAGTTCTCGTCCGCTCAGTTCTCGCGGATCAGCTCGCGTCTGGGGCGGCCTTCGGGCCACCGGAACGCTCACGGCTCTCTTGCGCCTTCTGCCGGGTCTTCGCACCCTTGTGCGGCGCGAGGACCATCGTCATGTTGCGGCCGTCCTGCTTGGCCGAGGTCTCGACGAAGCCGTAGTCGGCGACATCGTTGCCCAGGCGCTGCAACAGTCGGTAGCCGAGCTCGGGGCGGGACTGCTCGCGGCCGCGGAACATGATGGTGACCTTCACCTTGGATCCCGCCTCGAGGAACCGGATGACGTGACCCTTCTTGGTCTCGTAATCGTGGTCGTCGATCTTGGGACGGAGCTTCTGCTCCTTGATGACGGTCATCTGCTGGTTGCGACGCGATTCGCGCTGCTTCTGGGCCGCTTCGTACTTGAACTTGCCGTAGTCCATGATCTTGCAGACCGGCGGACGGGCGTCCGGGGCCACCTCGACCAGGTCGAGATCGGCCTCGTAGGCCAAGCGAAGCGCATCTTCAACACGCACGATGCCCACCTGCTCCGAGTTGGGTCCGACGAGTCGGACCTCAGGGACGCGGATGCGCTCGTTGATGCGGGTCTCAGTGCTGATGGGGCCTCCTTGTTCAATCCTGCAGTGGTAACCGTCGCGTCGTGGCGAGGGACGTATGCAAGAGAACCTGCGGGACACCTCAGCAAGGAAGCCCCGGGACTGATGTCCGCGGGGCTCCGATACCGACCGGTTCGTCCACGCGTGCCAGTGCTGACACACGCTGCCGAGGACATACAGCTCAGCATCGAGAGATGCGATCTGCGACGATCGGCGTGAACCGGACCGTGCAACTGCGAGAACCTCGCGTCGAACGGTGGGAGCGGAACTCCACTTACGACCCCGGCGCATACCAGGGCGGTCGTGCTATGGGAGTCTAACAGCCATGGCCGAGAACTCCTATTCGTCACCTGCACCGTTACCCCCGGAGGGTGCGACGGGCGATGGCGCCGACCTGGGAGATGCGGCGCACACCGATCCCGACAACGTCCGTGACCTGGGCGATATTCCGGCCATCGAGGTCATCACCCGATCCATCGTCATGCTGATGAGCGCGGCGGCCGAGAAGCTCGGCCTGGCCGAGGGGACCCCGGCCGACCGGATCGACCTGCCCGAGGCCCGCACCCTGATCACCGCCCTGGCCGGCATCGTCGACGCGTCGAAAGCCGATCTCGGCATCCACGCCGCACCGATCCGCGACGGCCTGAAGGGCCTGCAGCTGGCGTTCCGGGAGGCCAGTGCATACCCGGACGAACCCGGCGAGGGCCCGGGCGAGAAGTACACCGGCCCGGTTCGCGCGCCTCGGCGGTAGTGGCCTCGACACGCGGCGGCCTCGCTCCGCTCGGCCGGCGCTACTCGACCAGCGGAGGGCCTACGCTGGACCCATGACGAATGCCGAGGAGCCCGGACGGTCCGACGAGATCATCGATGCGGAGATCGTGCCGACCGGCCCGGTGCCCGGAGCGGTTCCCGATCCGAATTACTCCGACAGCGGCGTCCCGACCTTCGACTTCGTGCGCGACAAGATCGAGAACCGCATCACCACCGCGATCGGGTCGCAGGAGCTGGCGGAGACGAGCGCCGAGGGCCAGTCCGTCGACGAGATGATGCGCAAACGCGACGAGGCCGCGAAGAAGCGACTCGAGGAGATCCGCAAATCGATGGGTTCGTAGCACACTCCCCCGCCGCGCATTCCCCCTCCGAACACGCAAATCGCCACTCCCGTTGACGCGCGCCACTCGCAAACCAGCGCTGCTACAACGGAAGTGGCGATTCGCGTTCGGCGACTCAGCCGACCGACGCCACCGCGTGGTCGATGTCGACGATCTCGGCCAGGAATTTGCCGGTGTGGCTGCCCGGGGTCGCGGCGATGTCCTCCGGAGTACCTTCGCCGACCACGGTTCCACCACCCGCGCCACCCTCGGGTCCCATGTCGATGACCCAGTCGGCGGTCTTGATGACATCGAGGTTGTGCTCGATCACGATGACCGTGTTGCCCTTGTCGACCAGACCGTTGATCACGGCGAGCAGCTTCTTGATGTCCTCGAAGTGCAGACCGGTGGTCGGCTCGTCGAGGATGTAGACCGTCCGGCCCATCGACCGCTTCTGCAATTCGGCCGCCAGCTTCACGCGCTGTGCCTCACCGCCGGACAGCGTCGGCGCCGGCTGCCCGAGCCGGACATAGCCCAGACCGACGTCGACGAGTGTCTTCAGGTAGCGATGGATCGAGGTGACGGGCTCGAAGAAGTCGGCGGCCTCCTCGATCGGCATGTCGAGCACCTCGGAGATGGTCTTGCCCTTGTAGTGCACCTCGAGGGTCTCGCGGTTGTACCGCGCGCCGTGGCAGACCTCGCACGGGACGTACACATCCGGCAGGAAGTTCATCTCGATCTTGATCGTGCCCTCACCGGTGCACGCCTCACAGCGGCCGCCCTTGACGTTGAACGAGAACCGGCCCGGTTGATAGCCGCGCACCTTCGCCTCGGTCGTCGCCGCGAACAACGTGCGGATCTTGTCGAAGACACCGGTGTAGGTGGCCGGGTTCGACCGCGGGGTGCGCCCGATCGGCGACTGGTCGACCTGCACGAGCTTGTCCAGGTTGTCCAGACCCTTGATGCGGGTGTGACGCCCGGGCACCTGACGCGCGCCGTTGAGCTTGTTGGCGAGCACGGTGGCCAGGATGTCGTTGACGAGCGTCGACTTGCCCGACCCCGAGACACCGGTGACCGCGGTCATCACACCGAGCGGGAACGACACGTCGATGCCACGGAGGTTGTGTTCCCGCGCACCGACGACCGTCAGCTGGCGCTTGCGATCGATCGGCCGCCGGATGTCCGGCACCGGCAGGGTGTCGCGACCGGCGAGGTACGCACCGGTCAGCGATTTCCGGTTCTTCAGTAGGTCCTTGTAACTGCCGCTGTGCACCACGTGTCCGCCGTGCTCCCCGGCACGGGGCCCGATGTCGACGATCCAATCGGCGGCGCGGATGGTGTCCTCGTCGTGTTCGACGACGATCAGTGTGTTGCCCAGATCCCGAAGCCGCGTCAACGTGTCGATGAGTCGGCGGTTGTCGCGCTGGTGCAGACCGATCGACGGCTCGTCGAGGACGTAGAGCACGCCCGCAAGACCCGAACCGATCTGGGTGGCCAGGCGGATGCGCTGCGCCTCACCACCCGACAGCGAACCCGCGGCGCGCTCGAGCGACAGGTACTCGAGTCCGACGTCGAGCAGGAAGCGGATGCGGGCCTGGACCTCCTTGAGGACCCGTCCCGCGATCGCGGCCTGCCGGGAGTCGAGCCGCAGTTGGTCGAGGAAGTCGGCGCAGTCGGCGACCGACAGGGCACACACCTCGGCGATCGACTTCGGCCCGAACTCCGGGTGGTCGAGCGTGACCGCGAGGATCTCCGGGCGCAGGCGCGCACCCTGACAGGCCGGACACGGCACGTCCCGCATATAGCCCTCGTACCGCTCCTTCATCTGCTCGGACTCGGTCTGGTCCATGCGACGCGCGAGGAACGAGAGCACGCCCTCGAACTCGGTGTAGTACGAGCGGGTGCGGCCGTACCGGTTGCGGAACTTGACGTGGACCTGGTGGTCACTGCCGTTCAACAGGGCCCTACGCGCCTTGATCGGCAGCTTCTTCCAGGGCGTGTTGATGTCGAACTTCATCTGATCGGCCAGACCCGACATCAACCGGAGGAAGTAATCGGCATTGTGGCCGGTCGACCACGGCGCGATCGCACCCTCGGCGAGCGACATCTCCGGGTCGGGCACGACAAGCTCCTCGTCGACCTCCTTGCGGATGCCGAGCCCGTCGCATTCCGGGCAGGCGCCGTACGGCGAGTTGAACGAGAACGACCGCGGTTCGAGGTCGTCGATCGCGATCGGATGCGCATTCGGGCAGGCCATCCGCTCCGAGAAGCGGCGCTCGCGTTCCGGGTCGTCCTCCTCGAGGTCGACGAAGTCGAGCACGATGATGCCGTCGGCCAGACGCAGACCGGTCTCGACCGAATCCGTCAGGCGCTGCTTGGCGCTGGACTTGACGACCAGGCGGTCGACGACCACCTCGATGTCGTGCTTCTCCTGCTTCTTCAGTTTCGGCGGATCGGTCAGCTGATGGACGACGCCGTCGATGCGGGCGCGGGAGAAACCTTGCGTCTGGAGCTCGGCGAAGAGATCGACGAACTCTCCCTTGCGGGTACGCACGACCGGCGCGAGCACCTGGAAGCGCGTGCCCTCGTCCATCGCGAGCACCTGATCCACGATCTGCTGGGGTGTCTGCTTGGCGATGGGCTCGCCGCAGATCGGGCAGTGCGCCTTGCCGGCGCGGGCGTAGAGGAGACGGAGGTAGTCGTAGACCTCGGTGATGGTGCCGACGGTCGACCGGGGATTGCGGTTGGTCGACTTCTGATCGATGGACACCGCGGGCGAGAGGCCCTCGATGAAGTCCACATCCGGCTTGTCCATCTGCCCGAGGAACTGCCTCGCGTAGGCGGACAGTGACTCGACGTAGCGCCGCTGCCCCTCCGCGAAGATCGTGTCGAAGGCGAGAGACGACTTGCCCGATCCCGACAACCCCGTGAAGACGATGAGGCTGTCCCGGGGCAGGTCGACATCGATGCCGCGCAGATTGTGTTCGCGGGCACCTCGGACGATCAGACGATCAACCACTGCAGTCCTTACATTCTCGAGTCACAGGGCGCACAGACGGCGCACGGGCACAGTACCGACGGCCACCGACAGAAACGTCGCCATGCACTCGCCCCGGGAGATTCGGAGTCCGACGACCGGGCGATCGGTCTCGCCGCCCGCGTGTCATCGTCGAACCGATGGTCCAGGATACGCGCGCCACGCCGGGTTTCATGGTCGCGACCGTCACATTCCGGCTGCCCGCTGTCATAGCCTGTCGGCATGACCTCCCCAGCGACACCGATCAGCGACGACTACACCGGCGACCTCTCCGAGTCGAAGACCCCACAGCGCCGCACGCTGTCGTCGGCCACCATCGTCAAGCTGTCCGTCGGCCCGATGGACAACAACGTCTACCTGGTGACCTCGCGTGCGACGGGCGATCAGCTGATCATCGACGCAGCCAACGACGCGGAGACGATCACCGAGGTCTTGTCGGCGGTCGAGGGCACACCGAAGCTCATCTTCACGACCCACCAGCATTTCGATCACTGGCAGGCCCTGGCCGCCGTCACCGAGTCCACCGGGGTGCCGACCGCGGCGGGGCGCCTCGACGCCGGTGAACTGCCGGTCACCCCCGACCGCCTCGTCGACGACGGTGACGTCCTCGAGGTCGGCGACCTCACGTTCGAGGCAATCCATCTCGTCGGGCACACCCCGGGATCGATCGCTCTCGCACTCACCGACGTCGACGACAGCGGCGAGCGAACCGTGCACCTCTTCACCGGTGACTGCCTCTTCCCCGGCGGGATCGGCAAGACCTGGAAGCCGGAGGACTTCGACACCCTCCTCGAGGACGTCTCGACGAAGCTGTTCGACCGCTTCGACGACTCGACCGTCGTCTACCCCGGCCACGGCAAGGACACGACCCTGGGCGCCGAGCGCGGGTCACTCCCCGAATGGCGTGAGCGCCGCTGGTGATACGGAGGCGGGCGACGCCGGTCGACTCCCGAGTGTTTGGTCTCCGTCGCGGGCGGTTACCTGTTCCTCGGATCGTTCGGCGAGTCGTGACCCGCGATGCCCCGTAGGTGCGCAAACCGGTCACGGCACGCCGAGTGACCTGCAGATTCGTTGCGACAGGGTAGCGTTGAACGGGCCAGAAACACGCTTCACCCGACGGATCTCGATAGCCAAACCCGACTGAAGAAGGTTGTGACCGATGATTCTCCGCCGTATAGCCCGTCCGCTCCTCGCCTCGGCGTTCGTCGCCAGCGGCGTGGACGCCATCCGGAGCCCGAAACCGATCGCGCAGTCCGCAGAGCCGGTCGTGGACAAGGCCCGGTCGTCGCTCCCGCCCGAGGTGGCCGGCCGGATCCCGGAGAACACCGAGACCCTGGTGCAGATCAACGCCGCCGCTCAGATCGGCGGCGGAATCCTGCTCGCCACCGGCAAGTTCCCGCGCGTCGCGTCCGTCGTCCTGGCCGGCACCCTGATCCCCACGACCGCAGCCGGCACCGACTTCTGGAACGAGGCCGACCCGGCCAAGAAGGAAGCCCAGCGCAACGCGTTCATCAAAAACGTCGGCCTGCTCGGCGGAGTCCTGTTGGCGGCCGTCGACACCGAGGGCAAGCCGTCGCTCGCGTGGCGCGGCCGCCAGAAGGCATCCGCTGTCGCCGCGGCGCTGCCGATCGGTGCCGCCGCCGGGTCGTCGACCTGGGAGCACCTCGTCGAGCGCACCCACGACGGCGCCGAGATCGTCTCCGAGCGGTCCGCCGACGCCGCGGCGAAGTTCCGCGAGCACGCACCCGAGATCGCCGAAGCCGCGCAGAAGCGCTCCCTCGAGCTGGCCGGCAAGGCCGCCGAGACCGCCTCCGATGTCGCGGATCGCATCAAGGACCGCGCCCCGGTCGTCGCCGACGCGGCTATCCACCGGTCGTCGGAGCTCGCCGACACGGCGCTCGCGCGTTCGTCTGATCTCGCCGAGACCGCGCGCAAGCGGGGCCCGAAGCTCGTGAAGGAAGCGCAGAAGCGAGCCGAGAAGGCGCAGAAGCAGGCCGCGAAGGCGCAGAAGCAGGCGAAGAAGAAGGCTCCGAAGATCGCCGATTCGGCCCGCGACCGCGCGTCCGATCTCGCCGACACCGCCCGCAAGCGCGCACCGGAGTTCGCCGACGTGGCACGCGATCGGTCCGCCGAACTCGCCGACGTCGCCCGCGCACGGTCGGCCGAGCTCGCCGAGACCGCACGCCAGCTCGCCGCAGCTGCCGAGGACTCCGCCGAGCAGAGTCGCAAGCGTCTGCGCAAGGCACGTCGCTGATCCCTCGGGGTCTCCACGCGCACGAGCAACAGATACGAGCACGACCCTGAGCACAACCGATCTCACGACCACGGACGCGGAGCACCCGCCAGAGGATTATCCCTGGGTGCCCGCGTCCGCGGCGCTGAGAGAGGCCTCGCTGCACGAGATGACGCTCACGGGTCCGCCGTTCGGGACGGTCCCGTCGGCCGGCTCGCGGCTCGTGATCGCAGTCGGGTCGAATGCCGCCCCCGACGTTCTACGTCGCAAGCTCGCCCACGTTCCGTCGACGGACCGGATCTGCCTCCGCACGGTCCGCGTCGCGAACATCACAGTCGGCCATTCCGCCCATGTCGCGGCCCGGGGATACATCCCGGCCGCACCGATCCTCGCAGGTGAGGGCGCGATCACGACGACCGCGGCCTGGCTGGGTCCCACCCACATCGATGCTCTCGACGCCACCGAACCCAACTATGATCGACAGACAGTGACTACGCGCGACCACCCCGTTCTCGGCCGTCCCTCTCCCCTCCTTCCGGACGAGTGGACCCCGCCTGCGACCTTCGACCTGTACGTGTCCCGGCACGGCGTCCTCGCCGACCCGGTCACCGGTGACCCCGTCCCCTTCGGCGCACAGACCGACGTTCTCGAGTGGCTGTCCCGCCGACTCGACGACGAGACACTCGCCGACCCGGCGTCGCAGGTCTGCAGCCGCTTGTCCACCGACCCCCGGGCGATGACCACCCGCATCCGGGCCGCCGGACTGGCCCGGTCCCACGGGTCCCGCGCACCGCTGTCGATCGGGGACGGCCGATGACCGCCCTCTCGCCGGACACCGACCCCCGCGTGGACGAGGAACAACGGCACCTCGACCGCGTGTACGGCAGGCTGGACCGGATGCGTCGGACCACCCAGCGTCGGTTGTCGTCGACGCTCTCCGAACGCGGCGGCACACCGCAGGCGCTGTCCGAACGCGAGTCCTACGAGCGGATGTACAACGAGGATCTCGCCAAATTCGATGCCGCCGAACACAATCTGTATTTCGGTCGTCTCGACCTCGAGGACGGCGAGATCCGGCGCATCGGACGCATCGGTGTCCTCGACGACGGTTTCGCCGACGACGGCGAACTCGACGCCACCGCCACCGACGCCACCCTGCTGCTGGACTGGCGCGCGCCGCTGGCCCGGCCGTTCTATCTGGCGACGCCCGCCGCGCCCGAGGACGTCGCGCGCCGTCGCCACATCCGGACCCGCAGCCGCAAGGTCCGCGGGGTGAGCGATGAGTCCCTGACCGCAGGCGATGCGCTGCTCGACGACTTCGGACACGGCGACGTCGTCAACGAGTCGGCTCTTGTCGCGGCCCTCAACGCCGCCCGCACCGGCGAGATGACCGACATCGTCGAGACGATCCAGCGCGAGCAGGACCTGATCATCCGGTCGACGCATCGCGGGGTCACCGTCATCCAGGGCGGCCCCGGAACCGGCAAGACCGCCGTGGCGCTGCACCGAGCCGCCTACCTGCTCTACACACATCGCGAGAACCTGTCGCGCAGCGGCATTCTCATCATCGGACCCAACGACGACTTCCTGAACTACATCGGCCAGGTGCTGCCCTCCCTGGGCGAGTCCGGCGTGCTCCTCTCGACCATCGGGGACCTGTTCCCCGGCGTCCGCGCGGGCACCGCCGACCCGCGGACGACCGCCGCGGTCAAGGGCGGGCTGCGCATGGTCGACGTCCTCAAGCGGGCGGTGCGCGCCCAGCAGTCGCTGCCGTCTCGGCCCGAGTCAGTCGATTTCGACAGCTACACCGTCGAGATCGACTCGGCTCTGGTCAAGGCCGCACGCGCCAAGGCCCGCGCGACCCGACGCGCCCACAACCTCTCGCAGAACACTTTCCTGAAGGCGGGACTCGCCGAACTCGCGGCGCGGCACGCGGCGACCATCGGATCGAGCCTGCTCGACGGTTCGCAGTTGCTCAGCCCCGCAGACATCGCCGACATCCGCGACGACATGAGCCGCGATCCCGACATCCGTGCCGCGTTGCTGCGCTACTGGCCGACGCTGACCCCGCAGGCCCTCCTCCGCGACCTGCTCGGCGACGAACGCGCAATCCGCAAGGCCACCCCGGGTTGGACGGACGCCGATCGTGCTGCGCTGCACCGTCCGTCGCGCCCGGCCACGACGTCGGGTGCGGACTTCTCACCTGCCGACGTCCCATTGCTGGATGAGCTCGCCGAGCTGATCGGTTACGGCACCGAGGACGCGGA
Organism: Gordonia sp. ALPHA1B1; assembly: GCF_005502615.1. NCBI lineage: Bacteria > Bacillati > Actinomycetota > Actinomycetes > Mycobacteriales > Gordoniaceae > Gordonia > Gordonia sp. ALPHA1B1. Next base: position 32,593 of record NZ_SCOC01000038.1, read on the forward strand.
GCGGGCCGAACGCGCACGCTGGCGTCGCCAGTTGGCCGAGGCGCAGGACGCACTGGACATCCTGACCGGCTCGGCGCCGCAGGACCTCGAGGACGAACTCGATCCCGAGATCCTGATGGCCTACGACCTGATCGACGCCGAACAGCTCGCGTCCCGCCAGACCGAGACACGACGCGCCACGACGGCCGAACGTGCCTACGGCGACCGCACCTGGACGTTCGGCCACGTCATCGTCGACGAGGCCCAAGAGCTCTCCGCCATGGCCTGGCGGATGGTGATGCGACGCATCCCGAATCGGTGGATGACGATCATCGGCGACACCGCTCAGACGTCCGACGAGGCGGGCACGCGCTCCTGGGGCGACGTCCTGGAGCCCTACGTCGCGAAGCGCTGGCAGTTCAAGGAGCTGTCGGTCAACTACCGGACCCCCAGCGAGATCATGGAGTACGCGGCACGGGTCCTCGACGAGATCGGCAACGGCGAGAAGGCCCCGACCTCGTTGCGCAGCAACGGGATCGAGCCGGTGGCGCTGCGGGCGGACAACGACTCCCCGGGGAGCATCGCCGACGCCGTCCTCCGAGCCGTCGGGCTCGCCGAACCCGACGGCCTCACCGCCGTCGTGGTCCCCGATCACCTGCACGACGCGATCCATGCGGCGCTGGCGCCGGATAGCTTCACGCTCCCCGACCGGGAACCGCCCCGGGTGTACACGGTGCGGAGCTGTAAGGGCCTGGAGTTCGACACGACCATCGTCGTCGAGCCCGCTGCGATCATCGACCAGTCACCACGCGGGCTCAGCGACCTGTACGTCGCCCTCACCCGGGCGACCCAGCGACTCGTCGTCGTCCATCGGGGCGACCTCCCCGACGCCCTCGCGGATCTGCCGGCCGGCTGAGGAGCGCGCGATCCCCGCTCCGCTCCCGGTTGATGCGACCTGGCGGCCGTAGTGGACTGCGAAAGAACACTCGTGAACGTCCGAACTCTGTGCTCCCTGAGGTGCGAGCGAAGCGAGCCACGAAGGGTGTAGCAACGCGTCTCACCAGGCCCTTCGTGGCTCGTCGACCTCGACGCGCTCCTTCGTCGCTTGCTCGGCCCGGCGGCTAACGCTCCTCGCACCTCAGGGAGCAATGGTCGTGTCCGTTCTTTCGGATCAGGGAGTAATGGCTCACAAGGCCCCTTGGGCTCGAGACCAGGGGTTATGCGCTTCTTTCGGATTGGGGAGCGGGGTTAACGCGTACCTCAGGCGTTGTCGCCGCGCGACTCGGCCTCGCGGATCGCCGCGTCGATCCGCGGTCCGATCACCTCGAGCGCGTCGGTACCGACGATCCCGAGGTGATCGGCATCGACGTCGACACGGGTGACCCGCCCGCGGAGGAACGGTGTCCAGCGTCCGGCGGTGCTGTCCGGGTCGGCCTCCCCCGCCGCCGCGACGACGAGCATCGCGTCGCCGTCGTAGGTTCGGGGCCGATGGTCGACGGTGCGTCGGGCCGACGTCGCCATCCGCTGGAGCATGCGGTCGAACGCGGGTCCGTCGAGGAGTCCGAGTCCGACGACCCGCTCGCGGACCGCCGCCGCCATCGCGGCCGGATCGTCGGAGGCGGTCACCGCGTCGATGTCGATGACCGCTCGCCACCCGCCGAGCAGGTCCGCGACCGTGGCTCGCGCATCTTCCGCGGACGCCTCGGCGCGCGCCGGCGCCCCGTCGGTCTCGAGTTCACCGCCGGTCTCGAGTTCGTCACCGGTCGCGGGATAGCTGTCGAGGAGGCCGAGGAACCCGACTTCGGCACCCTGCGAATGTAATTCGGCCGCCATCTCCTGGGCGATGAGCCCGCCGAGGGACCAACCGACGAGGTGGTAGGGCCCCTGCGGGACGATCGCCCGGATCTCGGCCACATACCGCGCGGCGAGTTCGCGGATCGACGTGGCGGCCGTGTCGCCGGCCACCACGAAGGGGTCCTGCAGACCGAAAACCGGCCGGTCGTCGAGATACGTTGTGAGACCGGCGAACAGCCACGCCAACCCATCGGCGGGGTGGACGCAGAAGACCGGTTCGCGGCTGCCGTCCGCCCGTAGCGGCACGACGACCTGGCCCCGCGTGGCGGCGGTGTCGGCGGATTCCTCGTGCGTCGCCTGAGCAGCGAGCCGGGCGCCGAGATCGCGCGGTGTGGGTCCGGCGAAGATCCATGCGACCTCGACGGGCAGTCCGGTCCGTCGTCGCAGCAGCGACACCAGCCGAACCGCCGACAGCGAGGTCCCGCCGAGGTCGAAGAAACCCTGGTCCGCGTCGGTCACCGCAGTCCCGGTGATCTCCGACATCGCTTCGGCGACCGTCACTTCCCAGCGGCTGGTCGGGGCCGCGGGCTCGGCGTCCTCGCGTCCCCCACCGGCTGCGGTCATGAGCGCCGCGGCCTCGCGGCGTCCGGGTCGGCCGTCCGCGCCGACCGGGATGGCGTCGACGACGCTGATCACCGTCGGAATACAGTGTGCGGGCAGCACTCTCGACAGCTCGCGTCGGAGGTCGGGGGCGCCGGGGCCGTCGCGGTCGGCCACGACCCAGGCCCCCACCTCGACTCCGTCATCCGTCGGCTGACCGTCGGACGCCGGCGCCACGACCGCCGCAGTGGCGACGCCCGCCACCGCGTTGAGTGCCGCCTCCACCGCATCGAGATCCACTCGCCGCCCGCCGATCCGGGGGTGACGCTCGACCGGCCCGAGGATCTCCGGTCGTGTCATCGAGGCGTCGATCCACCGCGCCCACATCCCCGTCGCGATCAGCGAACCGTCTCCCGCGCGCTCGTACAGCTCTCCCGGCACCCGCGCCGGTGCCGCCCGGCTCGCGCTGTCGAGGATCAGCGACGCACCGTCAACGGCACCGGTCACATCGACCTCGTCCAGCACCGTGTCGATGTCACCGGTCACGGCGTCGAGCATGCGTAGGAAGACGTCGCGTATCGATTCAATCGTCTCGATGTCGAACAGCGCTGCGGCGTAGTCGATCTCGCCGACCAACTCGACAGCCTCACCGACGGACCGCTCCGCGAGACCGAGGGTGAGGTCGACCTTCGCCGGCGGCGGCCCCGGTTCGACGGTCACGACCTCGAGACCGTCCACGATGAGCGGCTCGGCGTCCGCGCCGATACCGGGCAACGTCGATGTCCCGGACGACTCGCCGAGGTAGTTGATCATGACCTGCACCAGCGGCGCGTGGGCGGTGGACCGAACCGGGGTGAGGTGCTCGACGAGGGTCTCGAACGGGATGTCGGCGTGCGCGAAGGCCGCGAGATCGGCGTCACGAATCCGGCGCAGCAGGTCCTCGATCGTGTCCTCGGAGTGCACCGATGTGCGGAGCACCACGGTGTTGACGAACATCCCGATGAGCCCGGCCGTGGCCGCGTGCCCGCGACCGGAGATGGCGGCGCCGACGCTGATGTCCCGCACATCGGCCACACGGGCGAGTGCGGCGACGAAGGCGGCGTGACAGACCATGAACGGGGTCATCCCGTGCACGCGTGCGGTCGCCGCCACCGCCGCGCTGCGCTCCTCGCCGATCTCGAGGGGCAGCCGACCACCGGTGGGGTCGGCGATCGGTGGACGCGGACGGTCACCGGGGATCTCCAGTGCGGCCGGAACGTCGGCCAGCGTCTCGGTCCAGAACGAGTACTGCGCCGCCATCGGTGAGGTCGGGTCGTCGAGGTCCCCGAGCACATCGCGTTGCCACAGCGCGTGATCGGCGTATGCGATCTCCGGTACCTCGATCGACCCGTCTTCGGGGCGTCGACCGTTGCGGTACCCACCGAGGACTTCCGCGGCCAGGATCGCCAGGGACGCCGCATCGCCGGCTATGTGGTGCAGTACCAGCACGACTCGACACACCGGCGGCGCCGCACCCTCGGCTGATACCAGCGATGTCACCACACGCAGCGGCAGCTGCGTCGTCACGTCGAATCCCTCCGCGCACAATGCCATCGCGTCCTCGGGCGTCCCGGCCGATTCCCAGCGCAGTCGGGCCGCCGCGACCGAAGGATCGAGGATGTGCTGGAGCGGCACCCCGTCGTCGCCGAGCGGGTAGACGGTCCGCAGCGGTTCGTGTCGCGTCATCACAGCCGCGACCGCGGCGCGTAGTGCGTCGACATCGAGGAATCCCCGGATGTCGAATGCCATCGGCATGTTGTACGTCGGGGACGTCACGTCGAACTGGTTGATGAACCACAGTCGTTGTTGCGCGTACGACAACGGGATGCGCTCGGGCCGGGGCCGGGCGACGAGCGGATGGTCGGAGACCCGACGACGCGTGACGAGTTGCGCGAGCTCGCGGACCGTCGGGGTGCGGAAGAGGTCGCGCACATCGAGGTCGGTCCCGAGCTGCTCGCCGATCCGGGCGACGACCCGCATCGCGGCGAGCGAGTTGCCGCCCAGATCGAAGAACGGCGTCGTCACCGAGATCTCGTCGAGTCCCAGCACGTCGGCGACGACGACGGCCACCGCCCTTTCGACGGCGTCGGCGGGCGGCACCATCTCGACCGGCTCGCTCCGCGGCGCGGGCAGGGCCCGGCGGTCGAGTTTGCCGGTCGCGGTCACCGGAACCGAATCGAGGACCACCCACTGCGTCGGGTGCATGTACTGCGGCAATGCCTGCCGCAGATGCTCACGGATCGCGTCGAGATCGACACGGCCGGCGAGGTATCCGACCAGTGCATCACCCGCCGGACCGCTCCGGACGGTGACCGCCGCGTGCGAGATGCCGTCGACGCGGGCGAGGACGGTCTCGATCTCCCCGAGCTCGATGCGCTGTCCGCGCAACTTCACCTGGAAGTCTGCCCGGCCGAGGTATTCGAGCGCACCGGAGGCGTTCCAGCGCACCAGGTCACCGGTCCGGTAGAGGCGCCCTCCGTGCGGGCCGGTGGGGTCGGCCACGAACCGTTCGGCGGTGAGGTCGGGCCGGGCGGCATAGCCGCGCGCCAGCTGATCGCCGCCGACGTACAGCTCGCCGACCACCCCGACCGGCGCCGGGCGCAACCCGTCGTCCAGCACCCACGTGGTGGTGTTCGCGTTCGGGCGCCCGATCGGCACGATCACGTCGCCGGGGGCGAAGCGGTAGGCCGTCACCTCGACGGCCGCCTCCGTCGGCCCGTAGAGATTGTCGAGGTCCGCCTGCGGCACGAGCGCCGCCATGGCCTCGGCGGTGGCGGCCGGCAGTGCCTCGCCCGACGCGTTGACACGCCGCAACGACGACAGTGCCGCGCGCCTCCGCGGGTGGTCGCCGATGTACTCGACGAACGCCGCCATCATCGACGGCACGAAGTGCACCGAGGTGACCCGATGCCGCTCGATCTCGGCGAGGACATGGGCCGGGTCGATGTGGCGGCCGTCCTCGACGATGACGAGGCGGGCCCCGGCCATCAGCGGTTCGAACAACTCGGGGACGGACACGTCGAAGGTGACCGGCGTCTTGAGCAGAACGGCATCGTCGGGACGCAGCGGGGAACGCACCGCCATCCATGCGAGTCGGTTGAGTACGGCGCCGTGACTGACCGTGACTCCCTTCGGCGTTCCGGTCGAGCCGGACGTGAACAACGTGTAGAGGGCGTTGCCCGGACGCGGGCGACGGAGTTCCGGCCGGGGACCCGAGCGGTCCTCCGGCGGGGCGTTTCCGTCGACGACGAGGGTCGGTACCGACAGACCGGACAGCGCGGACGGGGTCACCTCAGCGGTCAGGATGACCGCGATCGACGCGGCGTCGACCATCGCGGCCACTCGTTCGGACGGAGTCGACGGGTCGATGCTGACATAGCTGCCGCCGGCCATCACCACCGCGTGGATCGCGAGCACCAGCTCCACCGACCGCGGGATACACACGCCCACGGCCACTTCCGGACCCACGCCGTGTGCGGACATCGTCTCGGCCAGCTGGGTGATCCGGTCCATGAACTCGCGGTAGGTCACGGATCGCGCACCGGCCACCAGGGCCGTCGACTCCGGTGAGCGTCGCGCGGCCGCCTCGATCGCATCGGTGACCGTCGACCACGGCACCGAGAGATCGGGGCCCACGACCAGTTCGGCGATCCGCGCGCGCTCGGACGCGTCGGTCAGGTCGATGGCACCGACAGCCATGTCGTCGGCACCGACGACCGCCTCGAGGACCCTGGTCAGGCGGGTGATCGCGGTGCGCGCGGTCCGCTCGTCGAACAGGTCGGTGGCATAAACGATCTCGACGTCCCACGCGCCTTCGGGACGGATCGTCACCGCCACGGTCAGGTCGAGCTGGGTGGTGCCGGTGGACGCCTCGATCGGTTCGAAGGTCAGTTTCGCCGATCCCGAGGGGTCGGTCCCGACGGTTCCGGTGTCCTGATCGTGCAGCACCGACAGCATCACCTGGCTGATCGGGGCGAACGCCTCCGACCGGACCGGGGACAGCCGGTCCACCAGGTACTCGAACGGCACATCGGCGCGGGCGAGGGCGTTGATGTCGTCGATGCGCACCCGTTCGAGGAAGTCCCCGACCGGGGTCCGGGGGTCGACGTCGGTGCGCAGGACCACGGTGTTGACGAACATTCCCACGAGGTCGTCGAGACGCGCATGGCCCCGTCCGGCAACCGGGGTGCTGATCACGATGTCGCGGGTCGCGGACAGCCTGGCCAGCACGATCGACAGCGCGGCGTGGACGACCATGAACTCGGTGGCCCCGTGGGCGCGGGCCGTGTCCGCGATCCGCTGTGTCAGTTCGGTCGGGATGGCCGCGATGACGCGACCGCCCCGTTGCGACGCGACCGCCGGTCGCGGCCGGTCCGTGGGCAGCGGGAGGAGGTCGGGGATCCCCGACAGTCGATTCACCCAGTAGCCGACCTGGCGACCGAGAACGGACTCCGGCGAGTCGATGTCCCCCAGCGTCTCCCGTTGCCACAGTGCGTGATCGGCGAACTGGATCGCCGGCGCGGCCGCCGCTGGCGCATGGCCCGCGGCACGCGCCAGATAGGCCCCCCACAGATCGGCGACGAGCGGCCTCATCGACTCACCGTCGGCGGCGATGTGATGCAGTACGACGACGAGGACGTGGTCGTCGGTGTCGATCCCACCGTCGCCGACCGCGAACAGGCGAATACGCAGCGGCAGTTCGGTGGTGATGTCGAAGGCGGCATCACCGACGAGTGCGGCCGGGTCGGCGGGCTCCCGCGGAGCCGCGATGTCCTCCCACCGCAGGCGGGCCCGGGCCTCGTCGATCGGCAAGATGTGCTGCCGCGGTTCACCACCCGGCGCCGGGAACACGGTCCGCAGGATCTCGTGGCGGTCCAGCAGGTCGACGACGGCGGCGCGTAGCGCACCCCGGTCGAGCCGGCCGCGGAGGCGGACGGCCATCGGGATGGTGTAGGCCCCCGAATTAGGATCCAACCGGTTCAGGAACCAGATCCGTTGCTGCGCATACGACAGCGGAATGTGCGCGGGCCGCGGATCGACACGGCGCAGCGGCGGCGGTCGTGACGCGTCGTCGTAAGCTGCGTCGACGCGACGAGCAAGCAGGCGAACCGTCGGCGCCTCGAAGACGTCACGGACACCGACGCGGACCCCGAAGGCGTCCCCCGCGCGGGCACTCACACGCGTGGCCGACAACGAGTTGCCGCCGATGACGAAGAAGTCAGCGGTCACCGACACGTCGTCGAGTCCGATAACCTCGCCGACGATGGCCGCGAGTAACCGCTCGGTGTGCGTCGACGGCGGAACGCGTTCGGCGTCGGCCTTCGACGGCTCGATGGCGGGGAGGCCGGCGCGGTCGATCTTCCCGATCGGGCTGCGCGGCATGGAGTCGAGCACCGTGAGTGCCGCCGGGACCATGTGCGATGGCAGATGGGTCGCGAGATGTTCACGGAGGGCGGAGATCTCGACCGGCCGTCCGGGCTCGACGGGTTCGACGTAACCGGCCAGCGAGGTCACCGGGTTCCCGACCCCGATGACCGCCGCCGTCCGCACCTGCGGGTGTGCGGTCAGGACGGCCTCGATCTCACCGAGTTCGAGCCGTTGTCCGCGCAATTTGACCTGGAAGTCGGCGCGGCCGACGTAGACCAATCCGCCACTGCGGTCCCGGCGCACGAGATCCCCGGTCCGGTACATCCGCGTGCCCGGTGCCCCGTCGACGGCGGCGACGAAGCGCTCGGCGGTCAGCGCCGGCCGTCCGTGGTAACCGCGTGCGAGTTCGGGACCGGCGAGGTACAGCTCCCCGACGACCCCCGGCGGCACCGGATGCAGCCGCTCGTCCAGGACATGGGCGCTCGCGCCGGGGACCGGGCTGCCGAGGTGGACCGGCTCGTCGACGCCGATCGGGGGCGAGGTGACGCTGATGATCGTGGTCTCGGTGGGTCCGTAACCGTTGTGGAACGCCACGTGCGCGGCCCACCGGTCCTTCTCCGTGTCGGGGACGGCCTCGCCGCCGACGAGGACGTCGGTCATGGGCAGGCGGCCGGGATCCGGCAACGACGCCGCCACCGACGTCACCAGGAAGGCGTGGGTGGTGCGGTGCGTCGTGATGAAGTCGGCGAGCTCGCGGCCCCCGTACACCTCGGGAGGCGCGACGACGAGCGTCGCAGCACTGCCGTAGGCACCGAGGACCTCGAGCATGGCGGCATCGAACGCGGGCGAGCTGATCCCCAGCCAGCGCGCGTCGGACCCGGATCGGTGCCGGTCGCGCAGCACCGTGCTGACACCCGCAAGGCCGCGGTGCGTCACGAGCACCCCCTTCGGCGTCCCGGTCGATCCGGAGGTGAAGATCATGTAGGCGCCGGAGTCGGGTGCCACCGGCCGCTTGCGACGCGGCGGGTCGAGCGCCGGGCGTCTGCGCAGGTCGGCGACGAGCGCCGCGTCGAGCAGCAGTCGCGGCGGCCACGTGGAGGCCGTGTCGGCGGTCGGCCCCTCGACACTCCCGTCGGTGAGCACCAGCCCGGCGTTCGCGGCGTCCAGGACCCGAGCGATGCGTTCCGCCGGGTAGCGGGGGTCGATCGGGCAGTACACCGCACCGGTCTTGGCCACTGCCCACAATGCGAGCTGCGCCGTCGCCGAACGCGGGAACGCGCTGACGACCACGTCCTCCGGACCGATACCGCGGTCGATGAGGACCGTCGCGAGATGCGAACTCGCCGAATCGAGTTCGGCATAGGTCCAGACGTGTTCGGGGTCCGCTACGGCGGGGTCGACGACGGCCGGGTGGGTCGGACGCATCCGCGCCGCGTCGGTGAGCAGGTCCGAGAGGAGGCCCGGGGCGGGATCGGGGTCGCCCGAGACGAGCGGGATCATCTCCTCGTCCGGGGTCAGCAGCTCGAGGTCCCCGACCGGCAGTGTGCTGTCGCCAACCGCGGACGTCAGTACGCCGACGAATCGGTCCGCGAGCCGGCGTGCGGCGGATTCGTCGAAGAGGTCCGTTGCGTAGGTGAGCGAACCGCGCCACGGAGCCCCCTCGGCCGGGTCCGTCAGAACACCGAGGGTCAGGTCGAGTTTTGCCGAGTTGTCCTCGACGGCAACGGGTTCGACGTCGAGACCGGCGACCTGCCCATCAAGGGCGCCGGGGGCGGCGAGATCGGACGTGGTGAGCAGCACCTGGACCAGTGGCGCGTGGGACGCGGTGCGGGCCACCCCGAGTTCGTCGACGACGTCATCGAAGGGCACGCCGGCGTGATCGAGGGCGTCGAGATCCACCTCGCGCACCACCCGCAGGAGGTCGGCGAACGGCTGTGCGGGGACGATCGGGGTCCGCAGCGCCACCGTATTGACGAACATGCCGATCAAGTCGTCGGTGTCGCCGTCGCGGCCCGCGGCGGCGGTCCCGATGACGACGTCGCGACTCCCCGACAGCCGACCCAGCACCGCGGCGAGTGCGGCGTGGAGCACCATGAATGCGGTGGCGTCGCCGGCGCGGGCGAGGATGCCGACCCCCTGCGCGACGCGTCCGGGGATGACGAACTCGACGGTCGCGCCCCGCATCGTCGGCGTGGCCGGACGTGGGTAGCTGGTGGGCAGATCCATGAAGACCGGGGCGCCGTCGAGCCGGCGGGCCCACCACTGCCGGTGCTCGTCCGCTCGTCCGGCGGCCCGTAGGACGTGATCGGCGTACTGGAGCGGGAGCGGCGGCCAGTCCGGGCTCCGACCGTCGCGTCGTGCCGAGTACGCGGTGAGCAGATCGCGCGACAGCGCCCGGCCCGACTCGCCGTCGGCGGCGATGTGATGGATGCTGACGGCCAGCAGCGCACTCGTGCCGGGGTCGACGTACACACGGGCGCGCACGGGCAGGTCACGGGTCAGGTCATATGGCTCGGCGGCGACGGCCAGCGCTTCGGACTCGGAATCCGCCACCGCCCAGTCGAATCCGGGATTCTCCGGATCGACGTCGTGGATTCGTTGCTCGGGGCGTCCGTCGCGGGACACCGGGTAGGTGGTCCGGAGAACCTCGTGACGCGCGACCACGTCCGCGAGCGCTCGACGGAGATGTTCGACCTCGACCGTGCCGCGGAGTCGGAATGCGAACGGGATGATGTACGACGCCACCGCCGGCTCGTACTGGTTGATGAACCACATGCGGCGCTGGGCGCTCGAGAGAGGCAAGACCGACGGACGGGCCGGTGCAGTCGACCGATCCGGGACTGCGGTTCCGGCCCCGGCGATGTCTGCCGCCTGAGTTCGACGCGCGAGATCCCGGACCGTCGGGGCGTCGAAGACGTCTCGCACCCGTACCGGGACGCCGAGCATCCGGGAGACGCGGGCCGCGAGTCGGGTCGCGGCCAGCGAGTTGCCGCCGAGATCGAAGAAGCTGTCGGTCACCGACACCGAGTCCGCGGCAGACAGCCCGAGCACGTCGGCGAAGACACCGGCGATCGCGACTTCGGCGTCGGTCTCGGGGAGTACGCGTTCGGCGGCGACGAAATCCGGCGCGGGCAGCGCCTTGCGGTCCACCTTGCCCGCGGTGTTCGACGGCAACGCGTCCAGGACGACCCAGGACGTGGGCCGCATGTACGCGGGTAGCTGCTCAGCCGTCGCGCTCAGCTTCTCGACGTCGACATCCGCTCCGGTGACGTGAGCCACGAGTTGTTCTCCCGCAGCGAGTTCCATGACCGAGACCACCACCTGGGCGACACCCGGCGTGGTGCCGAGGACGGTTTCGATCTCCCCCAACTCGATCCGCTGCCCCCGCAACTTCACCTGAAAATCAACACGACCCACATACTCCAACTCCCCCACACCACTCCACCGCACCCGATCACCCGTCCGATACAACCGCACACCCACCCCACCAAACGGATCCGCCACAAACCGCTCCGCAGTCAACCCCGCCCGCGACGCATACCCCCGCGCCACCTGCACACCACCCAGATACAACTCACCCACCACACCCACCGGCACCGGACGCAACCGCGAATCCAACACCCACACCGACACATTCGGCACCGCCCGACCAATCGGCACCACCACCTCACCACCCGACACCACATACGACGTCACATCCACCGCCGCCTCAGTCGGCCCATACAAATTCACCACCCGCACCC
>NZ_SCOC01000039.1:0-42431 GCF_005502615.1 Gordonia sp. ALPHA1B1
TCGTGTTCATCAGATGGCTCCACAGCCACCAGAGTGTCGGTCATGATGCGACCTTCCTGCCCCCGACACACCGAGGGCGGTAAGGCCACTTACACCGTTCTCACGACAGTCCCTCCGCAAGCTCCGGCCGCTCCTCAGGGAGCAGGTGGTGAGGCGCTCGCTACACGCGTGAACGGTGGGTGGCGAGCCGGGGCGCGGCGGGCGAACTACAGTGAGTTGGTGCGATCGGCCGGACGAAGGGTAGTGGTGTGACGCGGGTGGCTTGTTGGCTCGGCGTCCTGGTCGCCGTCTTGGTCGTCGTGACCGGATGCGTGGACAACGAGGCGCGGGAGCGCGCCGGTCAGGTCGTGCCGATCGACGTCGACGTCGCGACGGTGCCGGAGATCGCCGCGCTGGTCCCACCGGAGATCGCGCGCACCGGACGCCTGATCGTCGGGGTCAACATCCCGTACCAGCCGAATGAGTTCAAGGACGCATCGGGAAAGATCATCGGCTACGACGTCGACCTGATGAACGCCGTCGGCAAGGTGCTCGGACTCGTTCCTGATTACAAGGAGTCCCAGTTCGACACCATCATCCCCTCGGTGCAGGCCGGGACCTACCAGCTGGGGATGTCGTCGTTCACCGACACCCTCGAGCGCGAGAAGCAGGTCGACTTCGTGACCTACTACAGCGCGGGCGTGCAGTGGGCGCAGGCAAGCGACAACGACGACGAGATCGACCCCGACAACGCCTGCGGCCTCCGGGTCGCGGTGCAGACCACCACCTACGAGGACACCGACGAGGTTCCCGCCAAGAGCGCGGCGTGCGTCGCTGCGGGCAAACCGGCGATCGACAAGGTCCGGTTCGACAGCCAGGACGAGGCCGTCAACGCACTGATCCTGGGTCGGGTGGACGCGATGTCGGCCGACTCGCCGGTCACGGCCTACGCGATCAAACGCACCGACGACCGTCTGAAGCCCGCCGGCGGGGTCTTCGACTCCGCGCCGTACGGGTGGCCGGTGCGGAAGGGCTCACCGCTCGCGCCCGCACTGCAGCGGGCCGTGCAGTACCTGATGGACAACGGACAGTACGAAGAGATCGCGGCCAACTGGGGCCTCGAGGAGGGCATGATCGATGTCTCCGTCATCAACGGCGCGGTGAGCTGACATGACGTCACCGCACAGCACCGCCGCGTCACCGCCGGGCGAACCCGAACCGATCGAGGCGGTTCCGCTCCGTCGTCCCGGACAGTGGGTCGCGGCGGTGACCATCATCGTGTTGGGCGCACTGTTCGTCTACGGTGCCGCCACCAACGAGGCCTACAGCTGGGGCACGTACGGCAACTATCTCTTCGACTCGCGAATCCTGTCGGGGGTCGGTTACACGCTCGCTTTGACCCTGCTGTCGATGACCATCGCCATCGTGCTCGGCGTCGTCCTCGCGATCATGCGGTTGAGCCCGAACCCGGTGTTGCGCGGCACATCTTGGGTGTATCTGTGGATCTTCCGCGGCACCCCCGTGTATGTGCAGCTGGTCTTCTGGGGCCTGTTCCCGGCGATCTACAAGCAGATCGACCTCGGCATACCGTTCGTGCACCAGTTCGTGTCGCTCGACATCCAGACGCTCAACGCCGCGTTCCTCTTCGCGGTCATCGGACTCGGCCTGAACGAGGCCGCGTACATGGCCGAGATCGTCCGCGCGGGTGTGTCCTCGGTCGGTGAGGGGCAGACCGAGGCGTCGGTGGCACTGGGTATGTCGTGGGCGCAGACCATGCGACGAACGGTGCTGCCCCAGGCCATGCGGGTGATCATCCCGCCCACCGGCAACGAGCTGATCAGCATGCTCAAGACCACGAGCCTGGTGGCGGCGGTGCCGCTCACCCTCGACCTCTACGGACGACAGCGGGACATCTCGGGCGTGATCTTCGAGCCGATCCCGCTGCTTCTCGTCGCGTCCACGTGGTACCTCGTCATCACCAGTGTCCTGATGGTGGGCCAGTACTACGTGGAGCGCTACTACGCGAAGGGCGCGACCCGGCAGCTCACGGCGCGGCAACTCAAGACGATGGCCGACGGCGCGGCCACGGCGCCCGGCGGCGCCGCCGGGCCGGCAGGGGGAGAGAAGGCATGAGTCCCGCAGAAGACACGGCCGCACCGGCCGCCGGCGGATCGCCGCCGCCGATGGTGGTGGCCGACCGGGTCTGCAAGAGCTTCGGTTCGGTCCAGGTCCTCAAGGGGATCTCGCTGGAGGTGGCGCGCGGCGAGGTGCTGTGTCTCATCGGTCCGTCGGGATCGGGGAAGTCCACGTTTCTCCGCTGTGTGAACCACCTCGAAGTCGTCAACGCCGGCCGGCTCTACGTCGACGGTGATCTGATCGGCTACCGGGAACGCAACGGCAAGCTCCACGAGATGAGTGCCAAGGACGCGGCGACCCAGCGACGCGACATCGGCATGGTGTTCCAGCATTTCAATCTGTTCCCGCACCGCACGGCCCTCGAGAACGTGATCGAGGCGCCGATGCAGGTGAAGCGTCAGTCGCGTTCGGAGGCGGTCGACAAAGCCCGCTACCTGCTGGACCGGGTCGGCCTGTCCGACCGGGCCGACGCCTATCCGGCCCAGCTGTCGGGTGGCCAGCAGCAGCGTGTCGCCATCGCGCGTGCGCTCGCGATGGACCCCAAACTCATGTTGTTCGACGAACCCACCTCGGCGCTCGACCCCGAACTCGTCGGCGATGTACTGAAGGTGATGCGTGAGCTGGCTGCGTCGGGCATGACCATGCTGGTCGTCACGCACGAGATGGGTTTTGCCCGGGAGGTCGCCGACCAGCTCGTGTTCATGGACGGCGGCGTCGTCGTGGAGAAGGGGAACCCTCGTCAGGTCCTCGCCGATCCGAGAGAACAGCGCACCCGGGAGTTCTTGTCGAAGCTGCTGTGAGCGCCGCTAGTCGGGCTTGTGGCTGCAGAAGATGGCTGTTCCCGGGAAGTAGCTGCCGCGCAACGGGCTCCATTGCCCCCAGGTGCGGTCGAAACCGTCCGGCCACTCGGGTTCGATGATGTCGTCGAGAACGAACCCGGCGGCCCGGAGTTCGCGAACACGGTCACCGATGGTGCGGTGGTGCTCGACGTAGGTCAACGTTCCGTCGGCATCGGTCTCGGTGTACGGCGTGCGGTTGAAATAGGGGATCCGTACGGTCAGGCCCTCCGGCCCGGGATCGTCGAGGAACATCCAGCGCATCGGGTGGTTGACGGCGAAAACCCAACGCCCCCCGGGTTTCAGGACCCGTGCGACCTCGCTCATCACGCCGGCCGAGTCGGCGACGAACGGTACAGCGCCGAAGGCCGAACACGCGGCGTCGAACGACGCGGACGCGAAGGGCAGGGTCTCGGCGGTCGCCTGGACGAGCGGGACACGCACGCCTTCCGCCGCCATCGCGTCGAGTCCGATGCCCAGCATCCGCCGCGACAGGTCGACGCCGACTGCGCGCGCGCCGTGCGCGGCCAGCCATCGGGCGCAGGGCGCCGAACCGCAGCCGATCTCGAGGATGTCCTGGTCCTCGATGTCCCCCAGGAGCCGAACATCGGCCTCGCGTAGACCCTCCGGACACCACACGAAATCTCCGCCCGCGGCATGGGCACCGAGGAAGTCGCCGTGCTCGACGTGATAGTTCTCCGCGTCGTGATCCCACCACCACCGGCTGGCACGGTCACTGGTCGCGGAGTCGACCTCGCCGAGGATCCTCGGGGGACGGCTCGACCCCGGGCCGTTCGATGTGGTTTGTTCGGATTCCGCCTGGTTGGGGGACATCCTGCGATGATAAGGCCATGGTCTGTCTCACTCTGCTGGGTCCGGTGGACACACCGGATGACGCGGGTGTGTCCCGACCGCAGTTCGGCACCCCTCGCCTCCGCTGTCTGCTCGCCGCCCTGGCATTGCGCGCGAATGCGGTGGCCGATGTGGACTGGCTGACCGACATCCTGTGGGCCGACGCGCCGCCGGCCACCCCGGAGTCGGCCCTGCACAACCTCGTCTTCCGACTACGAACCACCTTGCGGCGACGTCAGGTCGACGGCCGTCTGCGAGTCGTCACGACCGCGCCCGGGTACACGCTCCTCGTCGATCGGACCGATGTCGACGCACTGCTCTTCGACGACACCGTGGCACGGGCCGTCGCCGTCGTGGATGTGGAGCCCCAGCTGGCTGTCGATCTGCTCGACCAGGCCGAGAGTCTGTGGCATGGAACGCCATACGGCGAGTTCGCCGACTGTGCCTGGGCGCAGCCGGAGGTCGGGGCGCTCCTCGAACGGCGTGTCCTGGCCGCGGAGACAGCTGCCGATGCCCTGGTCACCCTCGGCCGTCCGGAAGACGCCTATGTCCGGTTGCTGCCCTTCGCCGATGATCATCCCTATCGCGAGGGGCTCCACCTCAGGGTCATGGCGGCGTTGTGGCGGACGGATCGCGCGGCCGAGGCGCTCGATGCCTACCAACGGTTGCATCGACGCCTCGCGGAGGACCTCGGCACGGACCCGGCCCCGTCGGTCCGCGAACTGCATGCCCGCATCCTCGACGGGGCCCCGCCGCCGCGCCGCGTCCGCGGGGATCGGCGGCCGGCCGGAACAGGCGCGGTACCACATACCGAAATCGGCGCGGCGAGCCATGATTCGGGCCAGCTGATAGGCCGGGATGCCGACCTGACGGGCCTGACGGCAACCGTGCGGGGACGCGGGGTCTTCACGGTCCTCGGCCCCGGTGGTGTCGGCAAGACGGCGCTTGTCCGGCACCATGTCCGGTCGGCGAGTGACCGTCCCGTCTGGTTCGCCGAACTGGCAGCGGTCGCGAGCCGCGACGCGGTGGTGCACCTGGTGGCTTCGGCGACGGGCCTGTCGATGCGTCGCGATGTCGCGGCCCTGGACGCACTCACCGGCGCGCTGACCGGTCGACGCGGACTGCTCGTGCTCGACAATTGTGAGCACGTCCTCGAGGCAGCGGTCGAACTCGTTGTCGCGCTGCAGGATCGGTGCCCAGATGTCACGGTGCTCGCGACCTCGCGGGTGCCGCTGGGAATTGCCGCCGAACAGATCATCTCCCTTGATCCACTTCCGGTGCCGGACGTGGATGCGGCGCCCGCCGCCATCGAGTCGTCGGATGCCGTCCGGCTGTTCTGTGTCCGTGCCCGGGCACGCGATCCACGCTTCGAGCTGAACGAAGCAACGGCGCCGGCGATCGCGGAGATCTGCCGACGGCTCGACGGCCTGCCGCTCGGCGTCGAGCTCGCGGCGACGAAGGCGCGCGCGATACCGCCGGCAGTGCTCGTCGACCGACTGCACTGGCGTTTCCGGGTCCTGCGCGGTCCGCGCGGGATCGCGCCCCGGCACCGGAGCCTGCACGCACTCGTCGACTGGTCCTATGGACTGCTGAGCGACTCGGCGCGTGGTCTGTTCGACGTCCTCAGCATCTTCCCCTCCCGGTTCGGACTCGACGATGCGGAGTTCCTGGCCGCGGCGACGGGAGTGCTGGACCGCGAAGACGTGGCCGATGCGATGGCCGAACTGGTCGACGCGTGCATGGTGTCGGTCGATCCGGGGGGCTACCTCCTCTTGGAGACGTTGCGTGCCTTCGGTATCGATGCACTGGCGAGTCGGGACGCCCTCGACGGTGCGCGGTGTGCGCACACCGCGTGGGTCGCGGATTGGCTCGGTCCGTTGGGGTGCGAGGTCTACGGTCGCGGACACCTCGACGCCGCGCGCCTGATCGATGAACGGCTCGATGACGTGCGGCAGGCGATCGACCATGCGAGTGTTCACGATCCCGCTCTCGCCGACACGATCCTGCAGGGGTCGATCCCCTTCCTCGAACTGACCATGAGTCCGGAGGTCACCGCATGGGCGCGGATGCTCATCGACCGTCACGACGACTCGTCGCTCGGGTCCGCGGTGTGGGCGGTGTCGGCCGGCGGTGCCCGCTTCGATGGCGACCTGCCGACCGCGCGGCGGTGCACGCGCCGGGGCCTCGACGCCGGCCCAGACCCGTCGGTCCGCGTCTACCTCCACATGATGCTCGTGGACATCGGCCTGTTTCAGGGGGATCTCGACACTGCGCTCGACGACGCGCGGACGTTCCGCGAACTCGCACTGGCGGCCGGGATGCCGGGGGCGGCGCACATGGCCGACATCAGTGCACTGCTCATCCGCGCCTACCGCGGCGAGGACGCGTACCCGGCTGCGCGGTCCCTCGAGATCGCCTGTGCCACAGCGGGTGAAGACGTTGTCGCGGCCTGGTGTCGCTACGTGTCCGGCGAGTGTCTGCTCGACGCCGATCCCGGGCGGGCGCGGCAACTCCTCGAGGGTGCCATCGAGTCCGCGCGCCGGCACGGTGACCGGTATCTGCTCGGGGTGGCGATGGCGTCGCGGGCGTCGATCGAGGCCCGTTCCGGCGCAACCGACGCCGCCGCCCGGTCGTACGTGGAGGTGCTCGAGCATTTTCGGCAAGCGGGAAACTGGACGAATCAGTGGGTGACCCTGCGCTCGGTGATCGACGTCCTGGTCGATCTCGGGCGGTGCGAACAGGCCGCTCTGATCCTCGGTGCCACCCGGCGAGCACACGAGGTGGCCGGGTCCGATCCGTTCGGGAACGACGTCGGGCGACTTGGTTCCGTCGAGAATCGAATCCGAGCCGCGCTGGGCGAGGCGGTGACGGACGATCTCGTCGCGACCGGTGCCGCCACGGCTCCGTCCGATGTCGTCGACGTCGCCGTCACCTCGTTGCGGGCCGGGCGCGCACCGGCGGGGTCAGGTCGTCAGCTCGTAGAAGCGGAAGAAGCTGAAGTCCTCGATGGGTAGGACCGTCACGCCCGCGTAACCCGCGTCGTGCGCGTACCGACGCAGCGTCGACGGTCGGAACACCGTGCCGGTGGCCGCGGACGGTGGTGAACTCATCGAGTCCGGCAGACACACCAGCAACGAGAACCCGTACATGATCTTGTCGAGATCGTCTGCGGGACCGTCGAACTCGTCGGATACGGCTTCGTCCATGACGATCAGCGAAGCTCCGGGCGCCAGTGCGCGCCGGACCGCGGCGAGGACCTCGACCGGCCGCGGCATGTCGTGTAGGCACTCGAACGCGAAGGCGGCGTCGAACGGGCCGTGCGCCGCGGCCTCGTCGCCGTCGGCGACGAGGAACGTCACGCGGTCGGTGACACCCGCCGCCTCGGCATGCGCACGGGCCATCCGTACCGACGCCTCGTCGACGTCGAGCCCGATGAAGGTGGCCTCCGGGTAGGCCCGCGCGAGTGCGATGGTCGAGTGGCCCGCTCCGAACCCGACGTCGGCGATCCGCGCCCCGGGCCGGGACAACCGCTCGTGCAGGGCTTCGACACCCGCCAGCGCGGGCGCGAGGCGTGCGTCGAACCAGGGCCGGTTGAGATCGGCCTGGCACTCTCGCGCGTCGGCGCCCAGGGTTTCCCAGCTCACGCCCCCACCGTTCCGGTAGGCATCGAGCAACTCCGGCAGATGGCGTGCCGACGCTGCGAACATGCGGGGGAGGGCGCCGAGGTACGACAGGCTGGTGGTGTCGGTGAGTACCTCGGCGACGCCCGGCGAGATCGCGAAGGTGTGCGGCCGGGTGGTCAGGTCCGCGTCGAGAATGCCGAAGGCGCTCTGCATCTCCAGCCATTCCCGGGCATAGCGTGCGTTGGTGTCGGTTCGTTCGGCCAACCCGTCGGCGGTGAGGGGTCCCGATTCGGCCAGGCATCGGTACCACCCGAGGCGCTCGCCGAGGTACACGCTCATGGTCTCGGCGGTGGCGAGCGTCGAACCGAAGAGTCGTTCGGCGAACTCGTCGGCGCTCGGTGCTGGTCGGTCGGTGGAGGATCTCAGTGTTTCGGTCATGCCCAGATCATCGGGCCGTGGGCTCTCAAGTCACTCTCATCGTGATCTCGGAGTTCTTCACCCGGTGCCGGTGGGACGCGCTCGTCGCCGTGGCGACGACGTGGGTCACAACCTTCGACGACCCCGGGTCCGAAGACCCTGCTTGGGTAACCTGAGCGCCGTGGGCGACCAGACTTGCCGATGCGGTCACGACCGATCGGCTCACGAGCACTACCGGACGGGTACGGATTGCGCGCTCTGCGGCGAGCGGTCCTGCCCGCGGTTCCGTCCGGACTCCCGGCTTCGTCGGCTACTCGGCGCGTTGCCGGGCCGACGGGGGAACGGCGGCTCCTCCGTCTGACTCCGCAGCGCGATCAGCAGGCCCGCCCCGCGAGCACGACGTCGGTTCCCGCATCTGGGTCCCAGCGTCGCAGTGCGGTGAACTCGCCGACGATCTCGGCGCGTATGTCGAGGATGTCGAAGGCGCGGACGAGCTGTTCGGCGTCCATCCGCCGCGCGAGGGTGACGTGCGGGGTCCACTGCCCGGGAGTGGTGTGCGCGAACGGCATTCGGCGACCATCGGTCGAGGCTGTCGCCGTGTCGGCCGGCTCGGGGTCGACGAACTCGGCGGACAGCCGCGAGACCTGGGCGTGGACCGACAGTAGTTCGCTCGACGGCACCACGAGCCGCGCGAGCGTGGATCGTCGGCCACCGCCGAAGACGATCGGAGCGCCGAGCCGCATGCCCACCGGCAGACGCATGGCGACCGCGGCCAGTGCCGCATCGGCGTTCCCGTCGATCCGGGACGCGGCCACCAGCGTCACGTGTGGCCGATTCGTCGGCGACGCGACGCGACCCTGATGGGGGAGTCCGGCTGCGGCGAGGGCGTCCCATTCGGCCCGAACCTGCTGGTCGGACGAGTCGTCGAGGAGGAGTTCGAGTGAGTGCGCCACGTGGGGATCGTCTCATTTTCCGCCGGGCCGCACGTCCTGGCGGCCTCGTGCGACGAGCCATTTGCCCAGCACAATGCCGCTGGAGTAGGCTTCTACACGCGCGTGTGCCCGATGACGCGCGGTTCGCACCTGCCCTGACCGGTGACAGGCCGGTCCAGGTGGTGTCGATCAACAGAGCTTTGCAGAATCGTACCTACTACACACCTGTCCGGAGCAACTCAACATATGTCGTCCCCCACGATCACCTCGCCGCAAGTAGCCGTCAATGACATCGGCACTGCCGAGGACTTTCTCGCCGCCATCGACTCCACGATCAAGTACTTCAACGATGGCGACATCGTGGAAGGCACCATCGTCAAGGTCGATCGGGACGAGGTTCTGCTCGACATCGGTTACAAGACCGAAGGCGTCATCCCTTCTCGCGAACTGTCGATCAAGCACGACGTCGACCCCAATGAGGTCGTCAACGTCGGTGACGAGGTCGAAGCCCTGGTCCTCACCAAGGAGGACAAAGAAGGCCGTCTGATCCTCTCCAAGAAGCGTGCGCAGTACGAGCGGGCTTGGGGCACCATCGAGGAGCTCAAGGAGAAGGACGAGGCCGTCAAGGGCACCGTCATCGAGGTCGTCAAGGGCGGCCTGATCCTGGACATCGGCCTGCGCGGCTTCCTCCCGGCATCGCTCGTGGAGATGCGCCGCGTCCGCGATCTGCAGCCGTACATCGGCAAGGAGATCGAGGCCAAGATCATCGAACTCGACAAGAACCGCAACAACGTGGTCCTGTCGCGTCGCGCATGGCTCGAGCAGACCCAGTCCGAGGTCCGCAGCGAGTTCCTGCACCAGCTGCAGAAGGGCCAGGTCCGCAAGGGCGTCGTGTCCTCGATCGTCAACTTCGGTGCGTTCGTCGATCTCGGCGGCGTCGACGGTCTGGTTCACGTCTCGGAGCTGTCCTGGAAGCACATCGATCACCCGTCCGAGGTCGTCGCCGTCGGCGACGAGGTCACCGTCGAGGTCCTCGACGTCGATCTGGACCGCGAGCGTGTGTCGCTGTCGCTCAAGGCAACTCAGGAAGATCCCTGGCGCCAGTTCGCCCGCACCCACGCCATCGGCCAGATCGTGCCGGGCAAGGTCACCAAGCTGGTGCCGTTCGGTGCGTTCGTCCGGGTCGACGAGGGCATCGAGGGTCTGGTCCACATCTCCGAGCTGGCCGAGCGCCACGTCGAGGTGCCGGATCAGGTCGTCGCCGTCGGTGACGACGCGATGGTCAAGGTCATCGACATCGACCTGGAGCGTCGTCGGATCTCGCTGAGCCTGAAGCAGGCCAACGAGGACTACACCGAGGAGTTCGACCCCTCGAAGTACGGCATGGCCGACAGCTACGACGAGCAGGGCAACTACATCTTCCCCGAGGGCTTCGACGCCGAGACCAACGAGTGGCTCGAAGGCTTCGAGAAGCAGCGTGAGGCATGGGAGGCCCGGTACGCCGAGGCCGAGCGTCGCCACAAGATGCACACCGCCCAGATGGAGAAGTTCGCCGCTGCTGCCGCAGAGGCCGCCAACGCCCCGACCGACTACTCGTCGGCGTCGGAGAGCCGCGGCGGATCGTCGTCGAGCAGCAGCTCGACCGGCGGATCGTCGGCCGGCGGTTCGCTGGCCAGCGACGAGCAGCTCGCCGCACTGCGTGAGAAGCTGTCGGGCAACGCCTGACACGCCTCGCTCACCGAGCACCATGAAGAAGCCCTCCCGGGAAAACCGGGAGGGCTTCTCTCGTTCTCACACTCGGCGGTCAGTCGGGCGGCCCGGTCCGACGCCCCGCACTCCAATAATCGCGGGCGTCGAAGGTCGTCAGAGCCGCCCACCGCAGCGGCATCCGGCTCGGTGGTCCATCCGGGTGTTCCGCGCCACCGGCAACTCCGCTGAGCCGTGCCTCGAAGTCGCGTAGGCGGAGGGCCAGCGAGGGCTCTCGATCGACGGCCGCGGCGAGGGCGTAAAGCGTGGCGAGGATGTGCAGGCACCGGTCGCCGCGGGCGCGGCAGGAGCAGTCGGCGACCTCGAGAACCGGTGACGACCACGACGCCGCTTCGATGAGGCGACGATGCATGTCGTCGGTCGGTTCGGTGGACTCGCCGAGCACCTCCCGCAGCGTCGTCGCGGTGGCCGGGGACATGGCATCGAACTCGAGGTGTGCCATCGACGCCTCGCCGCCACGCTGCACCAGACCGCTGACCGAACGTCCGTCGACGGTGAGCGTGACGCCGCCGTTGCGGGCGACACTGCGGGCTCGTGGCGCCGAGGCGTTGGGGCCACGCGCCGAGATCGGCTCGGCGAGCCGGACGATCTCGGCGCCCCAGCGGGTGAACCCGAATTCGGCAGGAGTGCTGGTCATCGCGCCTCCCGGTGACGCCGCAGGATGTCCATCAACCGCTCGTCGTCGAGGCCGGTCAGCTCGGTGAGAGCGGACGTGTCGTCCGCGTGCGCGCCGAGCGCGGACTTGCGCCGGTGCAGGCGATCGATGTGCTCTTCGAGGGATGTGGCCGAGGTGAGGGTGGTGATCGTGACGGGACGTTCCTGGCCGATTCGGTGCACGCGGTCGGACGCCTGGGCCTCGACCGCCGGGTTCCACCAGCGGTCGAAGTGGATGACGTCGCAGGCGCGCGTGAGGGTGAGTCCGACGCCGCCGGCTTTGAGGCTCATGACCATCAGCCCGGGGCCATCGCCCGACTGGAAGGCGGCGACGAGTTCGTCGCGACGGCTCGCCGAGAGACCGCCGTGGAAGAACGGTGCGTCGACCGCCAGTTGTTCGGCGAAGTGCCGGACGAGCAGTTCACCGGTTTCCCGGTACTGGGTGAAGACGAGCGTGGGGGAGCCGGTACGCAGGTTGTCACCGAGGATCTCTGTGCACACGTCGAGCTTGCCCGAGCGTCCCGCGAGCACCCGGGTGTCGCCGGTGACGAGGCCGGGATGGTTGCAGATCTGCTTGAGCCGGGTGAGTGTGGCGAGAATCCGTCCGTGTCGTTCGAATCCGTCGCCGAAGCCGGTGTCTTCCACGCGCGCGAGGTGAGCGTCGTAGAGCTGCGCCTGTTCGTCGGTCAGATCGACGAGCACCGGATTGGCGATCTTCGGCGGCAGCGCCGACGCCACGCGGGACTTGGTGCGCGCCAACATCACCGGCGCGACCGCCACCCGAAGTCGTCGCAGCGCGCCGGCGTCGCCGTCGTCGACGGCTTTGGTGAAGCGCCGCCGGAACACCGCCCGGTGAGGAAACAGTGCGGGCGCGACGACCCGGAGAATCGCCCAGAGGTCGTCGAGACTGTTCTCGATGGGAGTGCCGGTCAACGCGACGTGAGCCCGGGCGCCGACGGTGCGCGCCGCGCGCGACACCTGGGTGCGCGGGTTCTTCAGGGCCTGCGCCTCGTCGAACACGGCTGTGGCCCAGTCGAATCGACGGACATCGGCGATGCTCAGTCGCAATCTCGCGTAGGAGATCACGGTGATCGAAGCGGGCCCGTCCGGCGCATGCTCGAGGGGGCCGGTGTACACGTTCAGATCGGGCGCGAAGCGGGCCACCTCGTGACTCCAATTGGTCACGAGGCTGGTCGGGCAGACGACCAGCTGTGGTCCCTCGTTCGCCCGAAGCGTCAGCAGTCCGATCGCCTGGACGGTCTTGCCCAGTCCCATCTCGTCGGCCAGCACGGCACCGCCGGTGACCTCCGCGGTCCGGGCCAGCCAGGCGACACCGCGAATCTGATACGGCCGCAGATGGGCTCGCACAGTGTCTCGCAGTATGTCCTCGGCGGCGAGACACTCCAGCAGCGCTGTACGGGCGAAGTCCGCAGTCGTCATCGCCGTCCCGGTGGGATCGATCTCGGCGTGTGCGGCGAGCGGCAGCGGTGTCGCGGAGTCGCCGGCGAGTGTGCGTCGCCACGCTTCGACCGACTCCGCGACTCGGCTCGGATCACCCTGGTCGCACGCGGCCAGGAGCGCCGGGGGGTCGACGAGTTCGCATCGGACGTCGCGAACGACGAGGTCGCGGCCGTCAGGGACCGCGAGGCGGCAGCTGTCCGATAGGTTCCCGGCGTCGGACTGGTGGGAAGACCAGAGCGCGAACTGATGCAGGTCCGGCAGATACGTGGCCTGAGTGGGCAGCGGACACTCCTCTTGGTACGGTGTACGGAGTTGTTACTCGGTACACCGTACGGGAAAGGCGTCATAGTGTCGACCTCAGATGATGCACGCACGCTGGTCCGACTGCTCTGGCGAGCCGAGGCCGGAGACGTCGGCCCGCGGCGGGGGCCGCGGCAGCGGGTATCGGTCGACGACATCGTGACGGCGGCGATCGACCTCGCGGACGAGCGCGGGCTCGCTGCGGTCTCGATGCGCGCCCTGGCCGCCGAACTGGGCGTCGGGCCGATGAGTCTGTACACCTATGTGCCGACGCGTGATGTGCTGGTGGCGCTCATGATCGATCACGTGACGGCACGGACTCCGATGCCCGGGCCGGCGCCGACCGTCGTCGAGTCCCTGGCGGAAGTCGCGCGCGCACTGCGTGCCGAGTGTCTCGACCACCCATGGCTGCTGGCGGCCTCGCCGTGGCGCCAGGTGCTGGGCCCGCACCGTCTGGCCCGGTACGAGCGGCAGCTCGAATTGCTCGAGTCGACCGACATCTCGGATGTGCAGCGAGACCACATCATCGCACTGCTCGGTGCCTTCGTGGCCGGCAACGCCCGCGAGGCGGTCGGGGAGCGGACGGCCGCCGAGGAGTCCGGGATGAGCGACGCGCGATGGTGGGAGATCGTCGGTCCTGAACTCGCGGCGGTCATCCCCGATGGTGCGTACCCCCTGTCGGATCGGGTCGGCAGTGCGGTCGGAGAGATCCATCAGGCGCCCGGCGCCCCCGACGACGCCTTCGAATTCGGACTCGCCCGCGTGCTCGACGGGTTGCGGCCGTTGCTGTCCTGATGCCGGGGTGTTCGTGAGGAGCGGCTGTTGCGGGCCACCACCATCCCATGCGTTGTTGACAATGATTTTCATATCCATGTTCACTGTTCGGGTGTTTGCACAACGGACAAAACTGACCCGCTCTCTCGCGTTTCTCACCGCCGCGTCGTTCGCGCTCGTCGCCTGCGGGAGCGAGGATTCGAGCGAATCCGCGCCCGCCTCCAGCTCGGCCGCGGCCGTCGAGCAGCAGAGCGCCACGCCGCGCCTCGCGCTCAGCTACGACGGCGGCATCCTGGTCCTCGACGCAGAGTCGTTGGAACAGGTCGCCGACCTCCCGATCGACGGCTTCATCCGGCTCAACAGCGCCGACAACGGCCGCAACGTGTTCGTCTCGGAGTCGGACGGGTTCCGGGTTCTCGACATGGGTACCTGGACGCGTCAACACGGCGACCATGGTCACTACTACACGACGACACCGGCCCTCACCGACATGACGTTCGGCGGTGAAGAGCCGGGACACGTTGTGCCACACGACTCCCGGATCGCCCTGTTCACCGACGGCACGGGCCAGGTCGACATCGTCGAGCCCGCCGAGCTCCTGCGCGGGAACCCGGCGTCGACCTCGTTCACACTTCCCGAGCCGCACCACGGGGTCGCGGTGTTCCGTGAGGACGGCACGGTCGTCGTCACCGTCGGAAACGAGGACTCGCGCAGCGGGATTGCAATTCTCGACCCCGAGCGCAAGGAGATCGTGCGCAACGACCAGTGCCCGGGCGTGCACGGTGAGGCCGCCGGCGCCGACGGAGTCCTCGCTTTCGGTTGCGAGGACGGACTGCTCATCGTGAACGGGAACGACATCCGCAAGGTCGAGAGCCCCGACGAGTACGGCCGCATCGGCAACCAGGCCGGCAGCGAGGAGTCTCCGATCATCCTCGGCGACTACAAGTCCGATCCGGACGCCGAACTCGAACGGCCGACCCGGTTCTCGCTCACCGACACCCGCACCGGTCAGCTCCGGCTCGTCGACCTCGGCACCTCCTACAGCTTCCGGTCCATCGAGCGCGGTCCCGGCGGGTCCGCCGTGATCCTGGGAACCGACGGTGCCCTACACGTCTTCGACGCCGACACGGCGGCCAAGACCGCCACGATCCCCGCCATCGGCGCGTGGACCGAACCCGACGAGTGGCAGTCCCCGATGCCGAACGTCGTGGTGCAGGAGGGCATCGCCTACGTCAGCGACCCGGCGGCCAAGAAGATCGTCGCCGTCGATCTGAACAAGAACGAGAAGGTCGGCGAGGCGGACCTGCCGCACGAGACCATCGAACTGGCGGCCGTCACCGGCTGATCCATCAACCCGAGGAGACCTCGTCTCGACGTCGTGACCCGCTGAGGGTCATCGCGCGAGACGGGGTCTCTCGTGTTCGGCGGGGCCCTTCCTACGTGTCGCAGACGGAATTTGTCACACTGGTGGGCGTGATCAGGCTTGGGCTGACCGGTGGCATCGGGGCCGGCAAATCGACTGTGGCAAAGACGTTCGTCGAGCGGGGCGCGTACATCATCGACGCGGACAAGGTCGCCCGGGAGGTGGTCGAGCCGGGATCCGAGGGTCTGGCTGCGCTCGTCGAGGCGTTCGGTCCGGACATCCTGGCCGCCGACGGGAATCTCGATCGTCCGGCTCTCGCGGCGAAGGCCTTCGTCGACGACGAGTCGCGGCTGACGCTCAACGGCATCACCCACCCGCTCATCGGGGCGCGGACACAGGCCATGCTCGACGCCGCACCGGCCGACGCAATTGTGGTGCAGGACATCCCGCTGCTGGTCGAGAACCACACGGCGCCGTTCTTCCATCTGGTCGTGATCGTGTTCGCCGAGGCCGACGTGCGGTTGCACCGGCTGACGACCATGCGGGGTGTCGCCGAGGCCGATGCCCGTGCCCGCATCGCCGCACAGGCGACCGACGAGCAGCGTCGTGCCGTGGCCGACGTATGGCTGGACAACTCGGGCGCCCCCGAGGAACTGGCGGCATCGGCCGCCCGGGTCTGGGACGAGCGCCTCGTGCCGCTCGAGTTGAACGTCCGCGAGCGTCGCGTCGCCGAGTCGGTGCCCGGACTCGTGGCAGCAGAACCGAATCCCAATGGTCCGTCCGCGCGTCTGGTGAACCGATTGTGGGCGCTCGCCGGCGAACTGGCCACCGCGGTCGACATCGTCAACCCGGCGACGGTCGAGTTGCGGGTGACCGCACGTGACGCCGGCGCCGCGGAGGGCTTGGCGGATCGTCTCGCCGACGGTGGATTCGCACCGGCCGGACCGGATCAGTACGGGTCCTGTGACCCGGGGCGGCCGGCCACGGTGCGGGTCGTCACACGCTGACCGGCGGTTGGCCCAAAAACTGACTACAAACGTTACCAAAATCGGCACATGCTGCCCCGTCCGCTGCTAACTTGTGAGTCGCACGCCCCCGCGGTGGGGGTGGTCGCTGAGGACGAAGCCCAGGAGTGGAGCACAGCATGGTCGGTCGGGGAAGTCGGAGTCGCGCGCGGATTGCCAGTGGCGCAATAACTTTCGGTGCAGTTGCGTGCGCAAGCGTGGCGCTGGCCGCGCCGGCGGAGGCGGCGTTGCAGGGCATCGCGGTGGACACTCTTCCGGGTTACGGCTCGTCGGCCAACGGCTCGTTCAACTACGGAGTGTACGGCGCGGGATGTTCCTACACACTGTCGGTACTCGTCAGCGATCCGCGTTCGGCGAAGTCGAACCTGAAGGTCACGCTGGTGGGCGCCGGGCGCACGGTCACGATCTACGACCAGAAGCCCACGAGTGTCGAGATCCGGCCCAACTGGCGACCGTCGACCCCGGGCCGCTACCTGCTGAAGGCGACCCTCGACGGAGTCGAGAAGTCGAGGGCGGTCACGGTGGGCACCGGCGTCCAGCTCCCGGACTTCATCCGAAACGGATCCTGCTTCGTGCTGCCGACGTACTGATCTACCGGGCCTCGCCGTGGCGGCGGTGGTCGTGGTCGCGAAAGGCCACCGCACCACCCGCCGCGGCGTCGAGCCAGGCCTGTATGTCGTTGCCGTGTTCCGCCGCGCCGACTAGTGCACGCGTGGCGATCTCGACGGCTTCGACGCACTGCGCGGTGTCGAGAAGTCCCTCACGGTGGGCCTCGAGCAGCTCGTCGGTGTCGAGCAGCAGGGGAGGGGTGCCCGGCACGTCGACGAGATCGAGGTACCAGTCCTCGGCATGCCACCGGCCGTCGTCGTCGGGGCCGGCGAACCGGCCGACATCCAGGTACAGGCGCTGCCCTTCGCGGTAGCCGCCTTGGTAGTGGAAGATGTTGGCGCGCAACCCCAAAGCGGGTAGCAGCCATGACTCCAGGTGGTCGAATCTGGGGTGCCCGGGAGCGTGGCGCGACATGTACAGCCCGAAGTCGGTGACGCGATACTCCTCGACCTCCCGGACGAATCCCTTGTTGTCGGTGTTCGTCATCGCCGGGACGTCGAAGACCTCGCGTTTGGGCGGGTGTAGCGGGTGCGGTGCTGACCCGGGGTCGGCGGTGCGCCCGCCATCGCTCGTCATGCTTTGAATCTAGCCAGCCTCACCGACGATCTCAGGGTGAAAGCCCGAGTTCTCACCGATGCGTCCGACCGCCGGTCCGCGGGATGGTCGGAACATGAGGACTTTCGTCGCCGAACGGGGCCGTGCTGTGGCCCGCGAACGAATCACAGCGCGGCCGACCGTCAAGCGCGCACGGCACGTGCTGCTGTGGATACACGTGCTCTCGTCCGTCTGTTGGATGAGCCAGGCGCTCGCGATGGCGGTTCTGATGCTGAATCCCGGGGACGGGGGCGCGGTCGCCGCGCACGTCCTCGACACCACGGTCCTGGTGGTCTCGGCCAATGTGTCCGCGATGTCGGGATTCCTGTTGTCCGCCACGACGCCGTGGGGCTTCTTCCTCCACTGGTGGGTCCTCGTGAAGTTCGCGATCACGGTGAGCCAGCTCGTCGTCGGGATCGCGGTGCTCTCACCAGCTCTCGACTCGGCGGCGCGCGCCCGCGAAGTCGCGTCGGCCGGCCTGCTCGCGTCGACGGTCCTGATGGCCACGTTGATCGCGTTCCAGGGCTGGCTGTCGATCGCGAAACCGTGGTCGCGCGTGCCGCGCCGGACCCGCGGCAAGGCGCCGGTTCCGGGCCCGGTGGTCCGGGTCGCGGCGCCCGTCGCGCTCCTCGCCGACGTCGGAGTGTTCGTCGTCGTCGGCCAGCCGATCCCGCTGTGCTCGGCGGTCGTGCTCGTCGCCGCGCTCGTCGGACGCCGGTCCGCGGGAACATCGCTGTCATAGGTCGCGTTTACCCTGGCACTATGGCTTTTGCAGCAGAACGCCCCGTCATCGCGCACTCGGAGTTCCGGCCGGTCGGCGAGATCGAGCGGACCGATGCCCGCCTGCAGGTCGTCAGCGAGTACGAACCGGCCGGCGACCAGCCCGCCGCCATCGAAGACCTCACCCGCCGGATCAAGGCCGGGGAGAAGGACATCGTCCTCCTCGGCGCGACCGGCACCGGAAAGTCGGCGACCACGGCCTGGCTCATCGAGCAGGTCCAGCGCCCGACGCTCGTGATGGCGCCGAACAAGACGCTCGCGGCGCAGCTCGCGAACGAACTGCGCGAGATGCTGCCCAACAACGCCGTCGAGTACTTCGTCTCGTACTACGACTACTACCAACCAGAGGCGTACATCGCGCAGACCGACACCTACATCGAGAAGGACTCGTCGATCAACGACGACGTCGAGCGCCTACGTCACTCGGCGACGTCGAGCCTGCTGTCGCGACGCGACGTGGTCGTCGTCGCCTCGGTGTCCTGCATCTACGGCCTCGGTACGCCGCAGTCCTATCTCGACCGGTCCGTCGAGATCGAGGTCGGTCAGGAGATCGATCGCGACGCCCTGCTGCGTCTGCTCGTCGACGTCCAGTACACGCGCAACGACATGTCGTTCACCCGCGGCAGCTTCCGGGTACGCGGGGACACGGTCGAGATCATCCCGTCCTACGAGGAACTGGCTGTGCGCATCGAGTTCTTCGGCGACGAGGTCGAGTCGCTGTACTTCCTGCATCCGCTGACCGGTGACGTCGTGCGCCAGGTCGACTCGCTGCGCATCTTCCCGGCCACCCATTACGTCGCCGGGCCCGAGCGCATGGAGAAGGCGATGGCGAGCATCGAGCGCGAGCTCGAGGAGCGACTCGCCGAGCTGGAGGGCAAGGGCAAGCTGCTGGAGGCCCAGCGTCTGCGCATGCGCACCACCTATGACCTGGAGATGATGCGTCAGGTCGGGTTCTGCTCGGGCATCGAGAACTACTCGCGCCACATCGACGGGCGAGCCGCGGGGAGCGCGCCGGCCACGCTCATCGACTACTTCCCGGACGACTTCCTCCTCGTCATCGACGAGTCGCACGTGACGGTGCCCCAGATCGGCGGCATGTACGAGGGCGACATGTCGCGCAAGCGCAACCTCGTCGAGTACGGATTCCGGTTGCCTTCGGCGGTCGACAACCGACCGCTCACATGGGACGAGTTCGTCGACCGCATCGGACAGACCGTCTATCTGTCCGCGACTCCCGGGCCGTACGAACTGGGCCAGTCCAACGGCGAGTTCGTCGAACAGGTGATCCGTCCGACGGGACTCGTGGACCCGCAGGTCGTGGTGAAACCCACCAAGGGCCAGATCGACGATCTGGTCCATGAAATCCGTGAGCGAACCGATCGCGACGAGCGCGTCCTGGTGACCACCCTGACCAAGAAGATGGCCGAGGATCTCACCGATTACCTGCTCGAACTCGGTATCCGCGTCCGGTACCTGCACTCGGAGGTCGACACCCTGCGTCGTGTCGAACTGCTCCGCCAGCTGCGGTCCGGTGATTACGACGTTCTGGTCGGCATCAACCTGCTCCGCGAGGGTCTCGACCTGCCCGAGGTCTCGCTCGTCGCGATTCTCGACGCCGACAAGGAGGGCTTCCTGCGGAGCACCACGTCGCTCATCCAGACGATCGGTCGCGCGGCCCGCAACGTGTCCGGCGAGGTCCACATGTATGCGGACAAGATCACCGATTCGATGCGCAACGCCATCGACGAGACCGAGCGGCGTCGCGAGAAGCAGATCGCGTACAACAAGGCGAACGGCATCGATCCGAAGCCGCTGCGCAAGAAGATCGCCGACATCCTGGACCAGGTCTACAAGGAAGCCGAGGACGAGGCCGTGGCGGTCGGCGGTTCCGGACGCAACTCCAGCCGCGGACGCCGCGCACAGGGTGAGGTGTCGAAGGCCGGTAGTTCGGGGGTCATCGAGAAGCGTGACGTGTCGATGATGCCCCGCGCCGAGCTCGCCGACCTCGTGTCCCAACTCACCGACCAGATGATGAGTGCCGCTCGGGATCTGCAGTTCGAACTCGCCGGACGACTCCGCGACGAGATCGCCGACCTGAAGAAGGAGATGCGAGGGATGGACGCGGCCGGGATCAAGTGACGTCTGTTCGGGGTGGCAGCGTCGGGTTCACGATGTGCCGATCACCACGAACGGGGGACAGACGTGCCCGTGGCACACTAATGTCCCCGTGCAGGACCCCTGCATTGTGGGTACACGCGATGACGCCTCGCTGATGGGCAGCGAGGCGAATTCATGTCGAGAGGTTGGGATGAGCTCTTACGAAACCGTCGTCGTCGGAACGGACGGCTCCGAGTCGTCGATGAAGGCTGTGGAGCGTGCGGGTGCACTCGCGGGCGACGCTCAGTTGGTGATCGCGTGCGCGTACTTCCCGAACGAGCGCGGAGCCGGCGACGCCGCGGATGTCCTGAAAGACGAGGCGTACCAGGTCACCGGATCGACGCCGACCGAGGAGATCCTGCGAACCGCGAAGGAACGGGCCACCAAGGCCGGTGCGTCGAACGTGGTGCAGCGCCCGGTCAAGGGTGCTCCGGTCGACGCGCTCCTGCAGTTGGTGAGCGACGTCAAGGCCGATCTTCTCGTCGTGGGCAATCGCGGCCTGAATTCGATCGCCGGGCGGCTCCTCGGATCGGTCCCCGCCGATGTGGCCCGCAAGTCGGCGTGCGACGTGCTGATCGTCCACACCACCGGATAGTCGGCGAAGGGTTTCCCACCGGTGCGTTCGCACCGATGGGGTCCCGCTCAGATGTCCCCGTCTCCGCGGACGGCCGGAAATGCTCCGGCACGTCCGAGGAGTGCGGGGACATTCTTGTCGAGGGCCCGGCCCAGCCACGCGGCGGCGTCGATCAGCCCCTGCATGTCGACACCCGTGCTGACCTCGGACCGATCGAGTGCGTAGACGAGATCCTCGGACGCGATGTTGCCGGTCGCCGCGGGAGCGAACGGACACCCACCGAATCCGCCGACACTGGCGTCGATGGCGCCGGCCCCCGAATCGAGCGCGGTGAGAGCATTCGCGTAACCGGTGTTCCGCGTGTTGTGGAAATGCCAGCGCTGTGGAATACCGGGCGCACGCTCCGCCGTGCGGGCGGCGAGATCGCGGACCTGCGCCGGAACCCCGACGCCGATCGTGTCGGCGAGAGCGATCTCGTCCGGGGCGGCCTGATCGGTCAACCGCGCCACGATGTCGGAGATCCGGCGAGGGTCGACCTCGCCCGTGAACGGGCAGCCGAACGCGACCGCGATGGTCACCGTCGTCGCGAGGCCGGCCGCGCGCGCGTCGCGCACCACATCGACGGCCGCCGAAATGGTGTCCTCGACGCTGCAGCCCTGATTACGGTGGCTGAACGCCTCGGTGGCCACGACGACCGCGTTCACCTCGTCGACCGCGGAGGCGAGAGCGCGGTCGAGACCACGACGATTCAGGACGAGACCGATATAGGAGACACCGTCCACGCGGGGCACCCCGGCCATGACCTCCTCGGCGCCGGCCATCTGCGGTACGCGTTTGGGGTTCACGAAACTCACCGCCTCGATCCGGCGCACGCCGGCGTCGACGGCCCGGGCTATGAACTCGATCTTCTCCTCGACGGAGAGCAGGGTCTGCTCGTTCTGCAACCCGTCCCGCGGGCCCACCTCGATCAACTGCACGTCTGACACCAGTCCGATCTTGCCTTGTCCGGCGCTGCGACTCCATCGATCGAGGCCCGCTCGCTTCGCTCCCGGCGCCGGTGTCTATTCGGCCCGCTCGCTTCGCTCCCGGCGCCGGTGTCCATTCGACCCGCTCGCTTCGCTCCCGGCGCCGGGCAATGCCATGTCCGAGATGTCGTTCTGCCCCGGTGTCGGTCGAACGACCGAATCCTACGGACCCGGAACCCCGCCATACGGTACGAGAGTGACCAGTGTGGCTCCAACGCACTCGGGTGATCCCATCTGTCACACCAGTTTTCGAACTCGTCTGATCGTCGGGAACGGCCGGTCGTGCGGGATGTATCACTTTCCGAAGCGGATGCGATGTACCGCGTATGATTCGTTGCTGTTCGACGATCGCTGCGGGGGGACGCGGGGGCGTCATCGTCGAGCGACCCAATCGCCGAAACCGACGTCGGACGACGCATGGATGACACTGTGTCCCACCGAGATGGGACTGGGGGAGACTGGCGCCCGGGGGCACCCCGCGCGCCTCGAGGGGCGGATCTACTGGATCTGACCGCGGCCCAACGCGCCATGTGGTTTGCCGAGAACCTGGTCGACGACCACTCGGTCACCGTCGCGCACTACCTCGACATCGTCGACGACGGACGCCCGTTCGATCGGGAGTTGTTCCGTCGGGGAGTACTGGAGGCGGCACGCGACCTGCAGACGGCGTACACGCGCGTGGTCGAGGTCGACGGCACGCCTCGGCAATACATCGACTTCTCCGTTCCGTTCGACGTGATCGACGTCGATCTGCGGACGCACCCGGATCCCGAAGCGGCAGCCGCCGACTGGATGCGCGCCGACCATCAGCGGTCCGTGGACCTGCTCGCCGATCCGGTCGCCGTCGCGGCCTTCATCCGGATCGCCGACGACCGGACGTACTGGTACATGCGCGGGCACCACATCGCGTTCGACGGATACGGCGCGCTGATGTGCCTGCACGAAGCGGTGGCGCGCTACAACGAGCACCGCGCACCGAATACTGCGGCGGAGGTCGCTGCCACGGTGCCGCCGCGAACCGGGCGCCGACCGGTCCGCCGCGCCAGCATCGCCGAGGTGGTCGCCAACGACGCCGCCTACCGGCAGAGCACGCGGTTCGAGAAAGACCGCGAATTCTGGCAGGAACGCGCCGCCGGGCTCCCCGAGCGGGTCAGCCTCGCTGCACACCCGGCCACCGCCGGCGTCCGCAACGAGACCGTCGTCTCCGCCGGGCTGCTCGGTCCCGAACTGGATGAGGCACTGCGTCGGTGCGCCCGGGACCTCGACGCCTCGGTTGCCGCCATCCTCACCGCCGCGTTCGCCGCGTTCCTCGCGCGCATGTCCGGCAGCGACGACATCGTCCTCAGTCTGCCGGTCACCGCACGGACGACAGCGCGCGTCCGGCACTCGGCCGGGATGGTCTCCAACATGTTGCCCCTGCGTGTGGACGGAATCTCCTCCGCGACGTGCGCCGACGTCGTCGCGGCGGTCAGCGCGGAGATCACCGCGGGTCTGCGCCATCAACGGTATCGATCCGAGGACATCAGGGCGGCAGCCGGTTTCGGTGATGCCCGCGGTACGTCGTTCGGACCGCTGGTCAACCTGTTGCTGTTCGACAAGCCGATCGTCATCGACGGCGCCCGCGTGCGCTATCACATGCTGTCCGCCGGTCTGGTCGAAGACCTGGTGATGAACGTCTTCGCGGCCGGCCCGGAGGCCCCGCTGGAAGTGGGTCTGCACGCGAACCCCACGCTGTACGGGTCGGCGGAACTCGAGGCGCACCGCGATCGCCTGCTCAACGTGCTCACACAGTTCGTCGCGCACCCGAACCGGCCGGTCACCGACCTCGACCTGCTGATGGCCGGGGAGTCGGCAACCCTGGAAGACCTCGGTTCCGGCGGGCCGGCCGTCGGCGTGGTCGGTGAGCACGTGCTGGCCGCCTTCGATCGCCAGGTCGAGTCGACGCCGGACGCGCCCGCGGTGACGTTCGGCGACACCACCCTCACCTACCGCGACTTCGCGCGTGCCTGCGACACATTCGCGGACCGGTTCACGAGTCTGGGCGCCCGGCGCGGCGATCGCATCGTCGTGGCACTGGACCGCTCGATCGAGCAGGTGTGCGCCGTGTATGCCGCGATCGGGCTGGGTGCGGCCTACGTGCCGGTCGATCCGGCCGAACCGGACGAGCGGCGACAGGCGATCATCGCCGCGGTCGAACCCGCACTGGTCGTCGACGCACACTTCGTCGCCGGTCTCGACTCCCCGCGTCGAGGTCCGACGGCATGGCCGCATCGGGAGACCCGGGTTCCGACTGATCTGGCCGCCTACGTCATCTTCACTTCGGGATCGACCGGGACGCCCAAAGGTGTCGAGATCGGTCATCGGGCGATCGAGCAACGCCTCGGGTGGATGCAGCACGATCACCCGATCGCCGCGGGCGACGTCGTGCTGTACAAGACGCCGGCGACCTTCGACGTGTCGGTCTGGGAGTTGCTGTGGCCGTTGCGCGTCGGGGCGCGGATGGTGATCGCGATGCCCGGCGGACACCGCGATCCCGCGTACCTCCGCGACCTCATCGCGCGCTCCGGCGTCACCGTCCTGCATTTCGTGCCGTCGATGCTCGATGCCTATCTCGACGTGGTGCTCGGACCGGACCCCGGTGGTTCGACGACTCAGTCCGTCGACGACTTCGGCGGAACCGACACAATGGCGCACGAACGGCTCTCCCTACCCGACCACGTGCGCTGGGTGTTCACGTCGGGCGAGGCGCTGCCGGCCCGGCTCGCCCGGCGCGTACGGTCGACCACCCGTGCCGGACTGGTGAATCTGTACGGGCCGACCGAGGCGGCGATCGACGTGACCGCCCAGCGGGTCACGACGGATGGTCCGGTCGTTCCGATCGGACACCCGGTACCGGGGACCGAGGTGCGGGTCCTCGACGGCCGACTACGTCCGGTTCCGGTCGGGGTCGCCGGCGAGTTGTATCTGGTGGGGCCGCAGCTGGCATCGTGCTACGTCGGTGCTCCGGGACTGACATCGGGCAGGTTCACGGCCGATCCGCGGGGGGACGTGGGTGCCCGGATGTACCGCACCGGGGATCTGGTCCGATGGACTGCCGACGGTGAACTGGAGTATCTGGGACGAACCGATCAGCAGATCAAGATCCGGGGTCAGCGCGTGGAACCCGGCGAGGTGGAGGCGGTGATCGCCGCGATCCCGGGCGTCGACGCGGTAGCGGTCGTCGCCCGCCGCGATCTCGGGCCCGCACCGGTTCTCGTCGCCTA
This sequence comes from Gordonia sp. ALPHA1B1, assembly GCF_005502615.1. Taxonomy (NCBI): domain Bacteria; kingdom Bacillati; phylum Actinomycetota; class Actinomycetes; order Mycobacteriales; family Gordoniaceae; genus Gordonia; species Gordonia sp. ALPHA1B1. The sequence goes on from NZ_SCOC01000039.1 coordinate 25,122, forward strand.
TCTCCGTGCTCGCCGGGATGGGTCCGTGCCCGAATCCCCCGCCGATCATGATGCCGGTGACACCCGGCAACTGCTCGATGCCGACGCTGTGCGCGCGCACTGCCGACGGCGACTCCCCGGACACATGGTTCCGCCGGGGATCGTCTTCCTCGACGCGTTTCCCACCACCCGATCGGGCAAGCTGGACACGCGCGCGCTGCCGGTTCCCGTACTCGGCTCCGCCGCAACGAGTTTCCGGACGCCGCAGACCCCGGTCGAGCGGGCGATCGTGTCGCTGGTGGAGGAGGCGTTGGACCGTGAGGGGGTCAGCGTCTCGGACAATCTCTTCGCTTTGGGTGCGGATTCGTTGCTCGCCGCCCGGATGGTGGCCCGCGCACGTGTCGACCACGGGCTGGGGATCGCCCTGACCGACGTCTTCGACGCGGTCGACCTCGCCGATCTCGCGTCACGCGCCGTGGTCGTCCCGCAGTCCGACCGGTCCGCCGCGACCCGGTCGCAACCACCCCGTCCGGCGCGAATCCCGCTGTCGCAGGCGCAGACCCGGTTGTGGTTCATCAACCGGATGTCGCCGGCCGAGTCGACCTATAACATGTCGGGCGCGCTGCGCCTGGCGCACGCGCTGGACGCCGATGCCATGCACCGGGCGGTCCGGGACGTCGTGGACCGGCACGAGATCCTGCGCACGGTGTTCCCGGTCGTCGACGGCGAACCCGAGCAGCGAATCCTGGACTCGCGCACGGCTGCCGATCTTCTGGCCGGCGGGACACATGTTGAACTCGTCGCCGGGAGCGCAGCGAGCGGGACACATGTCACTGTCGCCGGGAGCGCAGCGAGCGGGACACATGTGACCGACGCCGGAGACGATGTGGACAAGGCGATCTCCGCCATCACCGACGTCGGCTTCGACCTGGCCGAGGAGATCCCGTTCCGGTACCGCCTGCTGACCGGTCATCCGGATGGCGACATCGTCGTGCTGGTCCTTCATCACATCGCGGCCGACGGGCACTCGCTCCGGCCGCTGCTGCGAGATCTGATGACCGCGTACGACAGTCGGCGCGCGGGTGCGGAGCCGGATCTCGCGCCGTTGCCGATGCAGTACGCCGATGTCGCCGTCGAGCGCGCCGAGACGCTCGGAACGCCGGATGCGCCGTCGTCGGTTCTGGTCGAGGGCCTGGAGTTCTGGCGGGGGGAGTTGCGTGGCGCGCCGGATCTGCTGCAGTTGCCCACCGATCGGCCGCGTCCGCGGGTGATGTCGAGCAGCGGAGCGCATGTGGACACCGTGCTCGGGACGGGCCTGACCGCGGGGATCCGGCAGCTCGCGATATCGTTGGCGGTCACCCCGTTCGCGGTGTTCCAGTCCGCCCTGGCGATCACCTTGGGTCGGCTGGCCGCCACCGACGACGTGAGTATCGGGACCGCGGTCGCCGGCCGCGACGATCCGGCGCTCGCCGACCTCGTCGGCATGTTCGTCAACACCGTCGTGCTGCGAACGACCCTGCAACCCGGGGACACCGTCGTCGACTTCGTCACCGCCGCGCATCGCCGCTGCGCGCGTGCGATGAGCCGCGCCGACGTCCCGTTCGAACGGGTCGTGGACGCTGTCGCGCCACACCGGTCGCCGTCGCACTCGCCGCTGTTCCAGGTCGCGCTGACGGTTCAACCCGATCAGTTGGCCGAGCTCGCCCGATGGGCCGGGTCCGCGGAGGTCCTCGATGCCCGGGTACCGTCCGCGAAGTACGACGTGACCGTGTCGGTCACCGACCGCACCGACCGTTACGACGTCGAATTCGCCTATGCAACCGACCTTTTCGACGACGCTACGGTGCACGACATGGCGCGGCGGCTGGAGTTCGTCCTGGAGCAGATGGTGCACGAGCCGTCGCGGAGCATCGGTGCGATCGACCTGCTCCGCCCGGACGAGATGCGTACCCTGGCGGCGCCGGCCTGGGGATCGCGTCCCGAGCAGACCCTCGCAACCCTGCTGACGCGCGGTCTCGCGAGCGCCGACCCCGGCGCCCCTGCCCTGCTCGGGGAGAGCGCGGTCCGCTGGTCCGAGGTGACGACCACGACCAATCAGATCGCCCGCGTCCTGATCGAACGCGGCATCGGCCCAGGCGACGTCGTCGCGGTGAGCATCCCGCGCTCGCCCCGGTCGGTCCTGGCCGTACTGGGCGTGGCCATGAGCGGCGCCGCCTTCGTGATGATCGACTCCCGTCTGCCCGCCGCCCGCCGTTCGGCGATGCTCGCCGACAGCGGTGCGGTTCTGGTCATCACGGCGGATCCCGTCACCACGGACGGCGCCGGGTCCTCGGTGACCCGATCCACGGTCGCGGAGCTGGTTCTCGATGACCTCGAGGTGGATCTGGGCATCGCCGGACGGCCGACGCACCGGGTGGCCGACGCCGAGCGGGTACGGCCGATCGCCCTCGACGACGCGGCCTATCTCCAATTCACCTCCGGGTCCACCGGCCGGCCCAAGGCCGTCACGGTGACCAACGCCGGGTTCGCCGAACTGGTCGGCGAGCAGCAGCATCGCTTGGGCGCGGGCCCGGACTCGCGCATACTCCACGTCGCCGCACCGGGATTCGATGTTGCGGTCTGGGAGATCGTGTTCGCGGTGTGTTCGGGCGCCCAGCTGGCGATCAGCCCACCCGAGGTGTTCGCCGGTCCCGAGCTGGCGACCATCATCGCCCGTCACCGGGTCACCCACACGATCATGACGCCCACCGCGCTCGCCACTCTCGATCCTGCGGCGGTGCCCGAACTCTCGGTCGTGATGGTGGCGGGCGAGGCCTGCCCTCCGGAGTTGGTCGCGAGGTGGCACGCGGCGGGCCGCCCGCTGCTCAATCTCTACGGTCCCAGCGAGACCACGATCTGGGCCACCGCCTCCGCGCCCCTCCGGCCCGCGGAACCGGTCACTATCGGTGGGCCGATCGCCGGAGTCGGCGTCCGGGTCCTCGACGCCTGCCTGCGTCCGGTGCCGGACGGTGTCCTGGGTGAGCTGTACCTGTCGGGACGGGCACTCGGGCGCGGCTACCACGGTCGTCCCGGACTGACGGCGGGCCGGTTCGTCGCCGATCCGTTCGAGACCGGGGGGCGGATGTACCGCACCGGTGACCTCGTCACGCGCACACCGTCCGGCGACATCGTCTACCACGGGCGCAACGACTTCCAGATCAAGATCCGCGGCATGCGGGTCGAACCCGGCGAGGTCGACGGCGTGCTCGCAAGCCATCCCGATGTGGACATCGCGGTCACCGTCGGGACGTCGACACCGGCTGGGGACACGGTGCTGGTGTCGTATGTGACCGCCCCTGCCGACCGGGTCCCCGCACCCGAGCACATCCTCGACCACGCCGCCGCCCGTCTCCCGTCGCACCTCGTGCCGCACACCGTGGTGGTGCTCGACGAGTTGCCGATGACCCGGACCGGCAAGGTCGACCGCCGCGCCCTGCCCGCGGTGGAGATCTCGCCCGCACGTGAATATGTCGGCCCCCGCAGCCGGCTCGAGGGCGTCGTGGCCCAGATCTTCGCCGACGTGCTCGGTCTGCGGGAGGTCAGCGTGTACGACGGGTTCTTCGAACTCGGCGGGAGCTCGCTGTCGGCGACCAAGGTCGCCTATCGCGTCGAACAGCACGTCGGACGCCGCGTGCCGATGTCGCTGCTCTTCGAGAACCCGACCGTCGCGGACTTCGTGGCGGCGGTGGCGACGGCCGACCGGGCGGTCTCGGGACGCATGCTGACGCCGCGCGAACGCACTCATCTCGTCGACCTCACGGGGGTGCAGCGCGGCCTGTGGTCGATCAACCAGACCGATCCGGCCTCGCCCGCCTACAACGTCGGCCTGACCCTGGAACTCGACGGCCGGCTCGACGTCCCGGCCCTCACGGGCGCGGTGGGTGACCTCGTCGCGCGGCACGAGTCGCTGCGCACCCGTTACCCGCTGCACGACGGCACACCGGTGCAACTCATCATCCCCGCTGCGGATGCGGTGCACGCGTTGCGGATTCCGCTCGTCGATCTCGCCGGTGACCGGCCCGACATGCCCGCCGAGGACCGGTTGGGCGCCGAGGTCGCGGCTGTCGTCGGAGCTGGTTTCGACCTGACCGGCCCCCCGGCGGTACGCGCGACGATCCTGCGCGTGAGCCCGGACCGGCACTTGCTGGTGTTCGTCGTCCACCACATCAACGCCGACGGTGGGTCGCTCGGCCCGCTGGCCCGCGACCTCGCCGAGTTCTACTCCGCCCGCATCTCGGGGCGAGCCGGATCGAGAAGTGCGGTGGGGCAGCGCGTGCAGTTCGCCGACTATGCGATCTGGCACGCCGAGCGCCTGCAGACCACGCGGCCCGACGGGGAGACGGAACGGCAGCGTCAACTGCGGTACTGGGGGCAGCGTCTGGATCGGGCGGGGGAGCCGGCGACGATCCCGACCGACCGGCCCCGGCCCGTGGAGCCCCGCCATGTGGGCGGAGTGGTCGATCTCGACATCCCGTCGTCGACCGCGACGATGCTCCGTCAGATGGCGCGGGTGGGCAACACGACGCAGTTCGCCGTCCTGCACGCGGCGCTCGCGGTCCTGATCAGGCGGTTGTCGGGAAGCGACGACATCGTCATCGGCACACCGTTCGCCGGTCGTGATGATCCCGCCCTGACCGACATGGTGGGGATGCTCGCGACCACGGTGCCCCTGCGTACGCGGCTTCGCCTCGACGAGCCGTTCGCGGAGCTCTTGCGACGGGTGCACAGCGATGATTTCGCCGACCTGGGTCACACCGACGTGTCCTTCGACGAGATCGTCGATCATCTCGCCCGGACCGACCGTGCGTCGGTCCGCCGCGGACGCCGCAACCCGTTGTTCTCGGTGATGCTCTCGTACCAGAATCTCGAGTTCCCGGACATCGAACTCGACGGGCTGCATGTCCGGCCGCGTCTGCCCGAGTCCTTTCCCGCCAAGGTGGACCTCGAGGTCATGCTCTACCCGGGAGACCCCGACGGCGTCGACCGGAACGGCGCGTTGGGCGGGCAGATCGCCTTCGACACCGATCTCTTCGACCCCGGCACGGTGGCCCTGTTCGCCGAGAGGTTCCGAAATCTGTTGGCCGACATCGTGTCACGGCCGGACACTGCGATCGGGGATCTCGCCGTCTGGGCGGAGCAGAACGCGCCGGATGTGCGCGGAACCGATGCCGTTCGGCCGCTGCACGAGCTGGTGTCGGAGGTCGCGGCCGTCGCGCCCGACACGGTCATCGGCGTCGCGGGGGCGCCACAGGTGACCTTCGCCGATCTCGAGGCAACCGCGGTCGCCATGTCGATGTCGATTCCCGACGAAGACCCGGCGGAGGCGTTGACGATCGCCGTGGCGACGCTCCTCGCCGACGCCGACCGGTCCATCGACGAGGTCTTCGACAGCGTGCGCACCGCCGCCGATGCCGTCGTGCACGGCCACACGGGCGCCGGATCGGGCGCGGTCCAGCGAAATCGAGTGGAACCCGCGTGACGTCGGACACCTCGATTCCCCGCACCTCGACGGGGCATGCCCAGCCGTCGCTGCGCCGCCCGTCCGCGCTTCGGCTGCTGGCGCTCGCCGCCGCCCATGCGGGCGACGACGAGGCCATGTCCGGGACGGCCGGCCCGGTGACCTTCCGTGCTCTGCACCGCCGGGTCTCGGCCTCGGCGATCACCCTGGCGGAGCGGGGCGTCGCGTCCGACGCCGCCCTCCGCGCAACGGTGACGGCGCTGATGCCGCGCGCGGGGCTGAGCGGATCGCAACTCGCTACCGCCGCGGCCGGAATCGTCGATGAACTCGACCGGCGGATCACCGAGATCCTGGGCCTCGGTGACCGCGAGTCGCTGCCGGGGCTTTTCCGGATCGCCGCACGACGACGTGCCGACGCCGTCGCTCTCGCCGACCTCGACGGGGCGTCGCTCACCTACCGGGAACTCGACGAGCGCTCCGAACGGATGGCGCACGCCCTTGTCGATCGTGGTGCGGGTCCCGAAACACTCGTGGGGGTCGCGCTTCCGCGCTCGGTGGACCTCATCGTGGCGTTGCTCGCGGTTCTCAAGACCGGTGCCGCCTATCTACCCCTCGACCGGACACACCCGGTTGCGCGCCTGCGCGGGATCGTCGAGGACGCGTCGCCGGTCGCCGTCGTGGCCGACGCCGAGACGGTCGGGGCCTGGGCTGCGATGCCCGCGCCGCTGTGCACGCCGCAGGACCTGTTGGCGCAGTACGACATCGATGCCCGGTCGGTCTCGACCCCACCGCTGCCGGAGCACGTGACCGCCCAGTCGAGCGCCTACGTGATGTACACCTCCGGATCCACCGGGCGCCCCAAAGGCGTTGTCGTCACCCACGACAACGTGGTGTCGCTGCTCGATGCGCTCGACGCCGTCGTGGAGAGTTCGCCCGACGACGTGTGGTCGATGTTCCACTCCTACGCGTTCGACGTCTCGGTCGGCGAGATCTGGGCCGCACTGCGCGCCGGCGGTCGTCTCCTCGTGCTCGACCACGCGACGACCCGCGCCCCGGACGACGTGGTCGAGGCGTTCGACCGACACGGGGTCACGATCGTCAACTTCACCCCGTCGTCGTTCTATCAGTTCGCGGCGGTCGTCCGCCCACCCCTCGGCCGTCGATTGCCCGACTCCGTTCGGCGCCTGCACTTCTCGGGCGAACTCCTCGACTACGAGCATGTCCGGACATGGCAGACGGACCGGGCGGCCGACGGGTCGGCGACCCGTCCCGGCGCCGATGTCGCGGGCCCGCAACTGAACAACATGTACGGTCCCACCGAGACGACCGTCTACATGACCCGTCGGGATCTGACGCGCGCATTCGTCGACCGGGCAACCGCCTCCGACATCGGGACCCCGCTGCTCGGTTCGCGGGTGTACGTCCTCGACGGTCGGCTCGCCCCCGTGCCCGACGGCGTGCCCGGTGAACTGTACGTCGCGGGCGCCCAGGTCACCCGCGGGTTCCTGAACCGGCACGGTCAGACGTCCACACGGTACGTCGCCGACCCGTTCGGACCGCCGGGCGGTCGGATGTACCGGACCGGCGACGTCGGGATGTCCCGCAACGGGTCCATCGAATTCGTGGGACGACGCGATGGCCAGGTGAAACTCCGCGGCTTCCGGATCGAGCTGGGAGAGGTCGAGTCGGCGATGTCGGCGCTCGACGGCGTCGACGCGGCGGGGGCGGACATCCGTACGCTCGGCGACACCGAGCATCTCGTCGGCTACCTCGTCGCCGCGGGCGGCGCCGCTTCGTCGGCCGTTGACGCAGTCGGGCTGTCGGACAGCGAGATCCGTACGCGCCTGGCGACCGCGGTGCCCGAGTACATGGTGCCCACCCGGTTCGTCCGGCTACCCCGACTGCCGCTCACCGTGAACGGCAAGCTCGATCGCGGCGCGCTGCCCGATCCGGGGTCCGGCGATGGCCCGGAGGTCGCCGAGCCGCCCGCCGGCGCGACCGAGGCGGCCCTGGCCGCACTGGTCGCCGAGATCTTGGGCGTGAGCGACGTCGGGGTCACCACGTCGTTGTTCGATCTCGGTGGCAACTCGCTCACCGCTACCCGGGTGGCCGCCCGGGCAGCCGAGCATTTCGGCACGACGGTCTCCGCGCGAGATGTGTTCGCCGATCCGACGGTCCGGGGTCTGGCAGCGGTCATCGATGGACGCGACCCCGGAGACCACGACGGACGCGGGGGAGCTGATCGCCGGGTGCCCCTGCGCCGAGTGGGCCGCGACGGGGTGCTCCCGTTGTCGCCCGCACAGCGTCGAATCTGGTTTCTGGAGACGCTGGATCCGGGCGGGGCCGGGTATCTCATCCCGGCCGTGCTCCGCCTCGATGCCGCATCGGGTTCGGGTCCGGAGGCGGCGGATGACCGGTCCCCGGACCCTGCGGTCGTCGCCGCGGCTCTCGCGGATCTGCTTGCGCGACATGAGGTGCTGCGCACGCGATTCGTATCGGTGGACGGCGCTCCCGAGCAGGTCATCGCGCCCGCGGGAGACCCTCGACACGACGTCCGGGTGACACCCCCGATCGACATGCGCGGCGCCGACGAGGGCGACGTCACGGCCACCATCGCCGAGATCACCAGTCGTGGATTCGACCTCGAAGCCGGTGCGCCCGTTCGGGCCCGCCTGATCCGCGTCGCCGACGACGCCGTGATCCTGGTCCTGGTGGTGCACCACATCATCAGCGACGGCGGCTCCGTCGCGCCGATGGTCACCGACTTCGTCACCGCATACGAGGCGCGCGCGGCCGGCCGCGAACCCAGCTGGGCGCCCCTGCCGATCCAGTACGTCGACTACTCGGTGTGGCAGCACCATCGGCTCGGGGACGCTGCCGACCCCACGTCTCTCGCAGCACGTCAGCTCGACCACTGGCGAACCCGTCTCGCCGGGGTGCCGGCACTCATCGAGTTGCCGGTGGACCGGCCGCGCACCCCGGTCCGGGACGACACGGGTGCCGAGCTGTCGGCGGCGTTCGACGCAGCCACCTGGAACGCTCTGGGAGACCTCGCCGGTCGGCACGGCGCGACGATGTTCATGGCCGTCCACGCCCTGCTCGCGGTCACTCTCGTGCGGTCCGGCGCCGACGAGGACGTCGTCATCGGGACCCCGGTCGCCGGTCGGGGCGAGCGCGATCTGGACCCACTGATCGGGATGTTCGTCAACACGCTGGCGCTGCGCAGCCGGGTGCGGCGAGCGGCCTCGTTCACCGACCTGCTGGCCGACATCCGCGAGATCGACGTGACCGCACTCGATCACGCCGATCTACCGTTCGAGACCGTGGTCGACGAGGTCGTCGCGGTACGCGACACCGCGCATCCGCCGCTGGTCCAGGTCGCCCTGGCATTCCAGAACGCCGCAAGGCCGACCGTCGAACTGCCGGGGCTCATCGTCTCCGAGATCGAGGCCCCGGTCACCACCGCCAAGGTCGACCTGCAGATCACCGTCCTCGACGAGCCGGGCCGCAACCCGGCCGACGACACGCGCGTGATCGTCACCTACGCCACCGCCCTCTTCGACGCCGGCACGGTGGACGCGTTCGTCCGTCGGATGACCGCCATCGCGCGAGCGGTGGTGAGCGAGCCGCACGCGCCGGTCGGCGACCTGCCCGCCGGAGACGAGCACGCGGATGCGGTGATCGCGGCACCGGGTCTCGCGTCGGCGAGGTCGACGCTCGCCGACCTGCTGGACGCCGCGATCGCCGTGAACCCCGACGGCATCGCGGTCACCGAGAACGGGCAGCACCTGACGTACACCGAGCTCGACCTCCGTACGCGCCGGCTGGCCGGCGTGCTCCGTGCGCGTGGCGCCGGGCCGGACGCCGTCATCGCCCTCGCCACACCGAGATCTCTCGAAGGCACGGTCGGGTTCTGGGCCATCGCGCGCACGGGCGCGGCGGTGGCGCCCGTCGACCCCGGCCTGCCCGGGGAGCGCCTGCGCTACATGCTGGACACCGTCGACGCACGTCTCGGGGTCACCTCGTCCGAGGTCGTCGCCGGGCTGCGACCGGCGGCTGCCGCGGTGGACTGGGTCGTTGCCGAACAGCCCGGCGGTCCGGACGAGACCGGAGTCGTCGCGTTCGCCCGACGTCCGCGACCCGACGAGACGGCCTATGTCATCTTCACGTCGGGCTCGACCGGCCGGCCGAAAGGCGTCGCGGTCACCCACCGCGGACTGGCCGACCTGGTCGCCGATGCCCGTGCGAGATTCGGACTCACGCCGGCGGCCCGCGTACTCCGCTTCGCGGCACCGGGTTTCGACGCCGCGGTGTTCGAGACGCTGGTCGCGATGGCGGCGGCGTCGACCATGGTCGTCGCGCCCGGCGGGGTCACGGGCGGCACCGAACTCGCGGCGATCCTGCGGCGGGAGCGCATCACCCACGCGACGATCACCCCGACCGCCCTCGCCACGGTGTCCGAGGCGGTCACCGAATCGGGCGCGGCGACCGGCACCGGGTTCCCCGATCTCGAGGTCATCTCCGTCGCCGGTGACGTCTGTTCGCCGGAACTGGTCCGGGCCTGGTCCGCCGGTCGCTCGATGCACAATCTCTACGGTCCCACCGAGACCACCATCTGGGCGACATCGTCGGCACCGATGCGGCCCGACTCCGCGGTCACCATCGGCGGTCCGATCGCCGGTGTCACCGCCGCAGTTCTCGATCCCCGCCTACATCCCGTTCCCGCCGGCGTGGCCGGTGAACTGTATCTGGCGGGTTCCGCCCTCGCCGCCGGCTACGTCGGCCAGCCCGCGCTGACCGCCGAGCGCTTCGTCGCGGCACCGTTCGGCGCGCCGGGCGAGCGGATGTACCGGACCGGTGATCTCGTACGATGGCGCCGACGGAGCGGCCGCTGGACGCTGGACTTCCTGGGCCGCAGCGACTTCCAGGTCAAGATCCGGGGTTTCCGGATCGAGCTCGGTGAGATCGACGCGGTTCTCGGCGAGCACCCCGGGGTGGACTTCTCGACGACCGCCGGAATCGAGCACCCGACCTCGGGTGAGACGGTCCTCGTGTCCTGGGTCCATGGTGTCGCCGGCGCTGCGCCCGACACCGCAGACGTCGCGACCCACGCGGCTCGACGGCTCCCCGCCCACATGGTGCCCACCGTGATCGTGCCGATCGACGACATCCCGCTGACGGCCACCGGAAAGCTCGACAGCAGGGCGTTGCCCACACCGCGTTTCGGTGGACATGTCCACGTCCGTCCGTCGACGGCAACCGAGCAGGCGATCGCCGCGGTCTACGCCGAGGTCCTCGGACTCGATGCCGTGGAGGAGGTGTCGGCCGAGGCGTCATTCTTCGATCTCGGCGGCACCTCGCTGTCGGCGACCCGGGTGGTGGCCCGCCTGGGTGGCTCGCTCGGTGTGGAGATCGGAGTCCGTGCGCTGTTCGAGACGCCGACGGTACGGGCGCTGGCCGCCGCCGTCGATGCGGGGGAACACGGTCGCGGTGCCGATCTGCCCGCGCTCGAGGGGATCCGCCGGCCGGATCCGGTACCCCTCTCGTACGCCCAGCGCCGGATGTGGTTCCTCAACCAGTTCGATCCGCACTCCGCCGCCTACGTGATCCCCATCGTGGTCCGTCTGCGCGGCGACCTCGACGTGTCCGCGATGCGGGCGGCGATCCTCGACGTCGTCGACCGCCACGAGGTGCTGCGCACGATCTACCCGACGACGACGCCCGACGGCGACACCGGCGCGGAATCCATCGCGACCGGGTCCGCGTCGGCCGAAACGGGCGCTCGCGCCGTCGGTGTCGAACCCGTGGCGCATGCACCTGACGACTGGGCCGGGCGCATCACGATCGGGCACACCGTGGTCCCGCCGCGGGCCGCCGCATCCTCCGACGAGGTCGTCGACCAGGAGATCCACGAACTCATCACGACCACGTTCGACGTGACGACGGACCTACCGGTGCGGGTGCGCGTCATCACCGCGTCGGCGGATCAACACGTACTCGTCATCGCGCTGCACCACATCGCCGCCGACGGTGAGTCGGCGCCGGTGCTGGCGGCCGAGATCGCGCGGGCGTACGCGGCCAGGCGGTCGGGCCGCGCGCCGGACTGGCCGGCCCTGCGCTTCCAGTACGCGGATTACGCGGTGTGGCAACGACATCGGCTCGGTGACCCCGCGGACGCCGACTCCCTGATCGCGCGCCAGTTGCGGTTCTGGGTCGAGCGGTTGACCGGTCTGCCCGACATCCTCCCGCTGCCGATCGATCGCCCGCGCCCCGCCGAAACCGACGGACGCGCGGCCACCGTGCGGTGGTCGTTGCCCGCGGCCGTCGTGTCGCGACTGCGCCGCCGTGCCGCCGCCCGCCGTGCCACCCTGTTCATGGTCGCGCACACGGCCACCGCCGCGGTCCTCGCGCGCCTGACGTCGACGAACCGGATCGCCGTGGCCACGCCCGTCGCAGGACGAGGCCGACGCGAGATCGACCAGCTGATCGGCATGTTCGTCAACACCGTCATCCTGTCGGTCGACGTCGAGCCGCACCTCACCGTCGGCGCGTTGCTCGAGCAGGTCAAGAACGCCGACCTCGCGGCGTTCGACAACGCCGACGTGCCGTTCGAGCGGGTGATCGACGCGGTGAACCCGCAGCGCATCGAGAACGTGGAGCCGCTCGCCCAGGTGCTGCTCGTCCACTCCACAAGCGGCGGACCGGTGCTCGGCACACTGGCCGATCTCGACACCGAGTTCGTCGAGATCGAGGACACCGCCGCGAAATTCGACCTCACCATCGGTTTCCGCGAGACCGCCGACGGTGGGCTGACCGGCTCGATCGCCTATGCCACTGCGCTGTTCGACCCGGCGACCGCGGAGATGATCTCCGCGGCGTTGTCCGCGGCGCTCAGCTCGCTCGCCGACGACGCCGACCTACCGGTCGCCGACCTCCCAATCCTCACCGCAGCCGAAGCTGATGCGCAACAGCAGCTCTCGGTCGGACCCGCGGTCGTCCTGCCCGACCTCACGATCCCGGCGGCGATCGCGGCCGCCGACCATCTGCGAGCGTCGGAGGCGGTCGCGGTGCGTTTCGGGGGCCGCACTCTCACCCACCGCGAGTTCGCCGCGCGGGTGGCCACCCTCGCGCGGGAACTCATCGCGCTCGGGATCGGCCCGGAGGACTGCGTCGCGGTGTGCATGCCGCGGTCGATCGAACTGGTCATCGCGGTCCACGCGGTACTCGCCGCCGGCGGTCAGTACATGCCGGTGGCACCCGACGCTCCCTCCGACCGCGTTCGCCACATGGTCGACACCGCGCACGCGAGGATCGCGCTGATCTGCGACGACCGGGCGCCCGCGGCGCACGTTGTCCCCCGCGCGATCGTGGTGGACGCCGCGAACCCGGTCGACCTCGACACCGTCCCGGTCGCCGCCGACGAACTTTTGTCGATACTGCGCCCCGACCACGCGGCGTACACCATCTTCACGTCGGGGTCCACCGGCCGACCCAAGGGCGTCACGGTGTCCCATCGCGCCGTACTCAACCGATTGCGATGGGGAGTCGACGAATTCGGGATCGGACCGCACGACTCGATCCTCCTGAAGACGCCCTTCACCTTCGACGTGTCGGTGCCCGAACTGCTGACCCCGGCGCTGACCGGCGCCCGGTTGGTCATCGCGCCCGACGACGCCCATCTCGATCCGCATTCGATGGCTCGGCTGATCGACGCCGAGCAGATCACCACGGTGCACTTCGTACCGTCACTGCTCGCCGTGTTCATCGACGAGATTCCCGGCGCCGGTGACATTCGGCCCGCTCGCTCCGCTCCCGGCGCCGGTGAGATCCGCGACGATGCTGCTTCGCCCCTGCCGAGCCTGCGACACCTCTACTGTTCCGGTGAAGCCCTGCCACCGGCGACGCTGCTGGCGACGCGCGTGGCGCTCCCACACGTACGCGTCTCCAACCTGTTCGGTCCCACCGAAGCCGCCGTCGAGGTCGCCGTCGCGACTCCGGACCCCGGCGCGGACGTGGTGCCCATCGGGCGGCCGGTGTGGAACACCCAGACGTTCGTCTTCGACGCACGGTTGCGTCCCGTGCCGGCGGGCGTCACCGGCGAGTTGTATCTGGGAGGCGTCCAGCTCGCCCGCGGGTATGCGGCGCGGCCGGACCTCACCGCCGAACGGTTCGTCGCCGATCCCGCAGGCGGCGGCCGACGCCTGTACCGCACCGGCGACCTCGTCCGGCGTAACCGTGCGGGCGACCTGGAGTACCTGGGACGCAGCGACTTCCAGGTCAAACTCCGCGGACAGCGGATCGAACTCGGTGAGATCGAGGCGATCCTGTCCGGCATCGACGGTGTACGCCAGGCCGTGGTCACCGTCGCGCGCGCCCCGGGCGGTTCGGACCACTTGGTGGGATATCTCATCGGACCCGGCGGCGGCGGACCGGACGGGGACGGGTTCATCGCACGCGCGCGGGAGGCGGTGGCCGCGTCGTTGCCGGCGTACATGCGGCCGACACTGTGGGTGCCGCTGACCGAAGCGCCGCTCGGCAGCACCGGCAAACTGGACCGGAAATCGCTCCCGGCGCCTCGCTTCGACCCGTTGTCGGAAGCCGTCCACGCCGACGCCGCACCCGCCGACGACGCGGAACGGACCGTCGCAGCAGTCGTTGCATCACTGCTCGGGGTCGAGGACGTCGCGGTGACCCGGTCGTTCTTCGAACTCGGCGGGGACTCCATCGCATCCATCCGCCTCACGTCGATGCTGCGCGCCGCGGGGCTCCATCTGACCCCGCGCGATGTGTTCGCGGCGTCGACCATCCGTGAGCTGGCCCGTCGTGCACAGACGGAGGCGATCCAAGGACTCGACGAAATGCCGGGCGGGGCAATCGGTCCGGTCGGGATGACCCCGGGCCTGGCGTGGATGCTCGACCTCGCCGACGACCCGGACGACCTCGCGGACTTCTCGCAGAGCACGGTGCTTGCGCTCCCGGTCGAGGCGGACGAGGCCGCGGTACGTGCGGTGGTGACCGCGGTCGTCGCGGCCCATCCGATGCTGACCGCATCGCTGCGCACCGACTCCGTCGGTTCGCTGCGGTCCGACTCCGTCGGTTCGCTGTGGTCCGACTCCGTCGGGGAGCCGACTGTCGTGGCGGGCGACGGCGACCCGGGTGACATCACGGTCGAGATCCTCGACCGATCGGACATCTCGACATCGAGCCGGCCATCGACGCCGGCGCGCTCCTTCGACGGCGCCATCCGGGCCGCCCACGCGCGCGCCCTCGCGACCTTGTCGCCGGCGGAGGGACGACTGGTCGCGGCGATCGGCGTCCGCTTCGCCGACGGCACCGGGCGACTCGTCGTCGCCGCCCATCATGTCGGCGTCGACGCCGTGTCGTGGCCGACCATCGTGGCCGGTCTGGGGCGCGCGTGGTGGCAGTACCGCAACGGGGAGACACCGGGACTTTCGGCCTCGGGCACCTCGTTCCGGCGCTGGTCGGGTGTGCTGGCCGGACTCGCCGACCGCGCGGAGGAGATCGAGTGGTGGTCGCGCCAGCTGCCGCCGACCCCGGCGGAGTGGGAGATCGACCGGACCCGGGACCGTCTCGCGACCACGATCTCGGTGTCCCGCACCATCGGCGCCGGTCTGGCCGAGCGTGTCTTGAGCACGGTCACCGAGACGTTCGGTGCGCGCCCGGACACCGTGGTGGCCGCGGCCGTGGCATTCGCGCTGCGGGATCCGGTCACGGCGTCCGGTCCGGTGTCGATGGTGATCGAGAACCACGGCCGCGAAGAGGGCATCGCACCCGGCGCCGACCTGACCGAGACGGTCGGATGGTTCACCTCGTTCGTACCCGTGAGCGTCGACGTCCCCGGGCCGGTGGAGGCGACCAGCACAGCCGCTCGGGGTGAGACCGTCGCGGACGTCACCCCCGGTCATCGTCTGGCGACGATGGTCAAGGCGCTCAAAGACACTCAGTCCCGAATGCCGGACAACGGCATCGCGTTCGGGCCCCTGCGATGGTTGCGTCCCGGCTCGCCGCTGCGACACCGGCCCCTCCCGCCGATCACGGTCAATTACCTGGGTCTGCTCGGGGGCGGAGACATCGACGACACCGATTCGACGGCAACGGATTTCGTGCCGATCGGGGACGCGCCGCCGCTTCCGCCGTCGGTTCGGGGAGACATGATCGCATTGGCGGCGCTGACCGTGACGGCCGCCTCGGTGGCGACCGCGGGGGGTCGGGAGTTGCGAGTGGACCTCACCGCACCCGAGGGGTTGTTCGACGAGTCCGCGCTGGGCGGGATCGCCGATCGCTGGGAATCTGCACTGTCCTCGCTCGCCGCGTATGTGGATGCCGTGGGCGACCCGGGTCCGAGCGAGACCGACGTGATCGGCGGGCTCGACCAGACGGACATCGACCACGTGCTCGCCACCCGGACACGCGCAGCACGGACGCGCGGCCGCTACGCGATCTGGCCGCCGACGCCGCTCCAACAGGGGCTCTTCTACGAGGCCCAGCGGCTGGTCGGCGTCGATCCCTATGTGACCCAGTCGGTCATCGAGTTCGACGGAGCTCACCCCGCCGACATGATCCTGCCGGCAGTCCGCGAACTACTGACCAGGCAACGGGTACTGCGCTCGGGGTTCACCCGCACACCGTCGGGTCGGCTGGTCGTGGTGGTACCCCCGGCCGATCATCCCGCGGTGACCGAACCCGACTTCCGCGGCGTGGACCTCACCGGTCTGAGCATGGCCGACGCGGCCTCGCGGATCGTGCAGATCGCCGACGAGGACCTACGACGCCCGTTTGTCCTGGACGACCCGCCGCTCATCCGGTTCTCCGCGGTGTCCCACGACACGGTGACGGGCCCGGCGTACACACTGGTCATCACCGCACACCACATCATCCTGGACGGATGGTCGGGGCCGATTCTCGTCGCCGACCTCCTCGCGGCCCACCTCGGCCGCCCGGCGATCACGCCGGCACGTGACTTCGAGTCCTACCTCGATTGGCTCGACCGACGCGACGCCGCGACCGCGATCACCGCCTGGCGCGAGCATCTCGCCGACATCGTTCCGACGCTGGTCCGTCCACAGGTGCACCCCGGTGCCGACCGCGAGCCCCGGCGGCACGAGGTGACGGCGCGGGTGTCCGCGACCACCCGGGGCGCCCTCGAACGGACGGTGCGGACGCTGGGCACGACGACGAGCACCGTGCTGAATGCGGCGTGGTCGATCGTGTTGTCCCGCTTCACCGGCGAGCAACGAGTCGTCTTCGGTGAGACGGTGTCGGGGCGGCCCGCCGACCTCGACGGTGCCGACGGCATGATCGGCCTGTTCATCAACACCGTGCCGGTCGTTGCCGACGTCGCACCGGGTCGATCGCTGGCCGCTCTCATCGGTGAACTGCACCACGCCCGCGCCCGCATGCTCGACCACCAGTTCGTCGGACTCGGCGACATCACCGCGGCGACCGGGCATGCGCGCCTGTTCGACACCCTCGTGGTCTTCGAGTCGTATCCGGTCGACGTGGACACGGTCGTGGCGGGGTCGCGGACCTCGGGCCTCGAGATCCGCGACGTGAGCACGTCCGACGCCACGCACTATCCGCTCGCGCTCATCGCCGCACCGGAGGGCGACGACCTCTGCCTCACGGTCAAGACGGATCTGTCCGTCGTCGGCGAGGGTGTCGCCGAGACGGTCGCCGCCATGCTGACCGACCTCCTCGACGCGGTGATCGACGACCCGTCCCTGCCGGTGGCCGCGCTCGACCCGATGCCGACTGCCCTGCGCCCGACGGTCGAGGGTTGGTCGCGTGGTGTGGAGGTGGGGTTCTGTCTCTTA